>NZ_DICC01000001.1:0-21071 GCF_002415215.1 Empedobacter sp. UBA5036 | reverse complement strand
ATCAAAAGAATATTTCATTTCGTCCTTTTCAGGAATTAACTGTATACCCAGGTCCCACTGAGGAAAGTTTCCTTTTTCTATATTTTCCCACAAATCTTGTCTATGAAAATCTGTATTAAAACCAGAAATTTTTTGTGCTTCATTCCATGCAACTGAATGTACGCCTAATTTTGGTTTCCAATGAAATTTAACAAATGTTATATCCCCTTTTCTATTGATCAATTTAAATGTATGCACACCAAAACCTTCCATCATTCTAAAACTTCTTGGTATTGCTCTATCAGACATTAACCACATAGCCATATGAGCCGATTCTGGCATGAGTGAAATAAAATCCCAAAACGTATCATGTGCTGAAGCAGCTTGAGGTATTTCTTTATCAGGCTCAGGTTTTACTGCATGTACTAAATCAGGAAAATTCATAGCATCTTGTATAAAAAATACAGGAATATTATTACCTACAAGGTCAAAATTACCATCTTCTGTATAAAATTTAACTGAAAATCCTCTTACGTCTCTAGCTAAATCAGTAGAACCTTTGAAGCCTGCAACTGTTGAAAATCTAGTAAAAAGAGGTGTACTTATCCCCTTTTGTAAAAATTTCGCATGGGTAAATTCAGATATATCTTCATGAATCTCTAATATTCCATGTGCACCACTTCCACGTGCATGAACTACTCGTTCGGGAATACGCTCTCGATCGAAATGAGCCATTTTATCAAAAAAGATATGGTCTTGTTGTAGAGAAGGTCCTCTTTTTCCTAATTTTAATGTATTGTTATTATCATAAATAACAACACCATCATTTGTAGTTAAAATTTGATTGCTATTATCAACTACAAATTTTTTGATTTGTTTATTTTTTTCATTATTCTTCATTTTAATCGGTTTAATTCATTAACAATCAAACATTAATCTATTTACAACTTTAAAAGAAAATGATTTATATTTTCTTACTTATACTTAACAATTAACTTAGAAGGATGGTAGCATTAAATACAAAAAAAGCTTATTACACTATGTTTACAAAGAAGTAAAACGACTTGTTATTTCATAATAAATTGCCCATCCTATAAATAGTAATACAATAATCCAAATCCAAAAAGGTATTGTTTTTGGAGTTTCACTACCATTAATTAAAAAGCTTTTTTGATCACCTTTATCGTAAGCATTAATCATAAGTGAGACTGTTCCATTTAGTATTGCGTTATTCTTTAATCCTTCAACTTGTATTGAAGGACCATTTTTTACTGTAAATCTTATTTTCTTAATTCCTTCTGATCCTGAAGGTGATTGACTAATAATTTTTAATATATGTTCTCCGTCAACCATTTTTTTAGTATCTAAATCAAAAACAGTTGGTGCTTCCAATTCTGCAATTGGTTGTATTTCATCATCCAAAAACAAAAAAACTTTACTTCTATCTTTCGTCATAATTATTTAATTTATCTGAATAAAATGAATACTTTATATGGTAATCTTGTTTTTCTCCAGGTTTTAATAAATACTTCAGAGAAAGTAAAAAAGTCCATATTGTTATTATAATCACAATTACCACAATAAACCAATCCCAATCACTTTGAGGTCCTGTTCCGTGGGTAAACCCTTTTGTTACTTTGGGCTGTTGTAATTGACAAGCATCACATGCAAATAATGCAGTTGAAAAGAGTATAGCAACCACACTCAGACTAATTTTAGCTCTTTTAATCATATCTATTTATTTGATCTTATCTAAAATGACTTGTACTTCTTCTATTGTTATTTTTTTAGCATTATTTCCCCAACTTGATCGTTCATAGTTGATGATAGCTACAATATCTTCCGCTGTAAACCCTGCATTTTCTCCAACAGCAGGCATTGTCGCATATTCAGGACGTGGATCATAACCTTTCATAATTATTGTTACATATAATTCTAAAGCTCCTCCTGTTACTACTGGACTATTCTTTAGAGGTGGAAATGCTCCTGGAACTCCTTCTCCATTTGCTTGATGACAGGTTGCACAATTAGCTGTATATAATTCTTCTCCATTTGGTAAATTTGATGAATCGTTGTTTTTACCTGTATTTACAATTTTTTTCTTGTATAGGAAATCAGGAACTAAACTTTCGTCAGTAAAATCTGTTTGTTTCAAGGATTTTAAATAGGCAACTAACTGTAAGGCTTCTTTTGTAGCAACGATCTTTTTATTTCTTTTTACATACTTTTCTGGGACTTTAACTTCTATATCATCTTTATGTAAAAAATCACGTTCAATAAAAAGATAAGGATAAGCTGGCATTATAGATTGAGCAACTGCTGCTCGAGGTTGATATAAATGTATTAAATGCCAATCTACACTGGGTTGCCTTTCTCCGACATTGGTTAGATCTGGACCTGTACGCTCTGTTCCCATTAAATTTGCAGTATTTCTCCAAAGATCTAATCTTTTGTTAATTGCGTAATCAGCAGGAATACTTGGTCGTTTTCCAAATACATTATCCATTTCTACATTTCTCACTTGCTGTGTATGACATGCGACACATCCATTTGCGATATAAATCATTTTACCCGCTTGTTCTTCTTGTGTTAGTTCTTTAAGTTGTCTTGGTAAGGGTTGATTAATCTTTTGATTTTCTAAAGCTGGAATAATAGCAATATATAGTGTTAGAAATAGAAATAATCCAAGCGCAGCGCCAAATAAAGTTTTATGATTGTTAAAAAATGACATACTAAATGATTTATGGATTATACTCTTTTTCACTATGCTGTTTTTTAGCAGCTAAAATATCAGAAGGTGATATGGGTATGATAACCTTTTCATTCTTTTTGAGCATTTTATAAAAATTATAAGCAAAAATAAAATGTGAAATCCACATCATAGTTCCTCCAATAGCACGCCATAACCAATAAGGTGCCATATTAATTACTCCTTGTATAAAAGGTTTTTTATCCATCCACAATTGTCCTGTTCCTGTTCCTCCAATCATGAGTGCGATGACATAAAATAATAATCCTATTAAAGCTAACCAAAAATGAATACCCACTAATAACTTAGGAGGTTCTTTTCTTGTGAGCCTAGGAACTAACGTATAACAAAATCCCCATAGCATAAAGGTGATAATACCATACATTGTTAAATGAGAATGCGCAACAGTAAAATCTGTAAAATGCCATAATAAATTGGTAAACCTGAATGCTTCTACTGTTCCTTGAAAAGAACCCGTAAAATAAAATATGATTGACATAAAATAAAATGGTAAAGTATAACTCGTTTTTAATTGATACCATGCTCCATTAAATGTCAATAAGAAATTTGCAGTACCTGCTGCAACAGGTATTAACATTCCTGCACTCGCTACAATTGCAGTTGTTTGTATACTCCATGGAATTGCACTAAAAATAAAATGATGCGTACCTATTAATGTATAAAATAATGTATGAGTCCAAAAGGCTAAAATACCTAAACTGTAAGAATAAATTGGTTTATTAAGTTGCTGTGGAAGAAAATAATACATTAACCCTAGATTAATCATCATAAACCACATTCCTATCGCCTGATGCATATAATAACCTTGCATTATAGTTTCTCCCATACCATTTTGCCAAAATGGCAAATAACAAACGATTAGTACAACAACAATAAACATTGTACCTGATACAATATACCAATTTGAAATATAGATTTCTTTCGTTTTACGCTTTGTTATTGGTTTGAAAAAATTATAAAGTGAAAATACTACTCCTAGAGCAAACATCCCCATTACTGGCCAAATATACTCTCTGTATTCACCACCTCCATTGTTAATACCAGCAAGTAGAAATACTGTACCTATTAATACAGCCAAATTAACGAGTATAAGAGATACATAACCTAATTGTAGATTATAATTTTCTTTATTACTAACTCTAGCTATAACATAATAGGCTAAACCTAACATTGCTAAAGATGCCCAACCCCAAAAAACAGAATTTGTATGGGATGGTCTAAGTCTCCCAAAGCTTAACCAACTTACGTGATCAATGTCTGGTACAACAAATTTTATTCCTAAATAAAGTCCAAATGTTGTTCCTATAATTAACCATAAAGTTGCAGTACCTAAAAAATATAAAATAAGTTTGGATAAATCTTCGGAAATATATTTTTGAAAAGAAGATGTTCGTTTTTTAGTTGGAAAAATTCTTAGTTCTTCAACTACATTTACATTTGTTACAATTCCTTTTTCATCGGAAACTTTATATGTAGTAGAAAGATTGTTTTCTGAAACTTCATCATTTAACTCAATTTCCCGCTCTTTAATTTTAAAACGTTCTTCTTCTGTAAGATTCTCGAATTCTTTATTAATTTCCTTCGCTTGTTTACGTTTTAACATTATACTATAAACTCCTAAAAGTCTAAAAATAATAATAAGCAATCCTGAGAAAATAATGGCAAATACTAAAAATATTGTAATTTGAACTCCATTTTCTTGTAGTAACGAACCTCCCTCCATAATTAATAAATTAAATAATTAGTGAAATCAAACGATTATTTATCTAAGTATTAAAAAGGAAAATTCCTACGTTAATAGGAATTCTCCTTACACAAATAGATGTTTTATCGACTTCTTTTAATTGAGTCCACATCATAAGATGTACTATCAACCGGAAGAATAGTATCAGCTGAGTCAGGAGTCACCGGGAACTCACCTGATAGTATACTATCGTGTATGATAATTGAATCTGAATGATTTGGTACCATCTCATTTGTTTTTTTTCTACAACTTATAGTTGTCAGAGCAAATAAGAGTACTAGTGTTGCAATAGTTCTCATAAAATATCTTTTTGTGATTAGACAAAACACAATGACAATCGACTTCGTCATTATATTTTCAAAATTAGATAGAGAAAAATGCAAAGATTATGATTACGATCATATTGGACTTCAATAAAATAGATGTATATCAAATTGATTTTCATATCAATAAAACTAAAAAAAGCATTCTTCATTATGATTACACTCATAAATAGAGCTGTATGCTCTTGTTAACTTTAACTAACTATTAAAAACGACTTATTATGTTAATTAGCGACAAATTATTGTTTGATTTTGGAGGTGAAAAAGAAACGTATAAACAAGGTGATACAATTGTGAAAAAAGGAAAATATGCAAAATTTTATTTTCAAATTTTAGATGGGAAAGCAATTAGAAATAACTTTTTTCAAGAAAAAATTGTTTTAAAATCTATGCTTGTAAAAGGACAAAGTTTAGGAGAAGCTTTTTTATTTACCAATAATTCTTATTCAATTACAATTCAAGCAATAGAAGATTGTCAGATTATTCAATTAGAAAAAAGTAAATTTTTCGCTCTTTTAGAAAAACATCCGCATTTGTATTCAATTCTATGCAAATGCATGAGTGAAAAATTAATACAAAAATTCAACTTAATACACACTTTATCTACAAATAAAAATCGATCATTTCAATAATAATCGTCTATTAATTTTTTTATTTTAAATAATTTATATGAAAAAAATGAAGAATGAAAAACAACATCAAAGTAGACCTGGTGTTGAAGAAAAAATGAGACCTGTTCCTCAAACAGAGCCTATTGCATATTCTAAAAAAGGAAAATTATTTGGGAAAATTGCTTTGATAACAGGTGGAGATAGTGGTATAGGTAAGGCTATCGCTCTACTTTTTGCAAAAGAAGGTGCTCATATTGCAATCGCTTATCTTAATGAAGAAATAGATGCGTTGGCTACAAAAAAAGAAGTTGAAAATTATAATCGGGAGTGTTTACTCATAAAAGGAGATTTATCCAATGAAACAAATTGTCTAATTGCTGTAGAAAAAACAATCGATAATTTTAAGCAAATAGATATCGTAGTAAATAATGCAGCATTACATTGGGAAAGTGAATCTTTAGAAAAAATATCGAGTGAGCAATTAAGCAAAACATTTCAAAATAATGTTTTTTCTTATTTCTGGATTACAAAATACGCTTTATTGCATATGAAAAAAGGTGGTTCTATTATAAATACCACATCTGTTACTGCATATAGAGGAAGTCCTAAATTAATTGATTATGCTGCTACAAAAGGAGCTATTGTTTCATTTACTAGAAGTTTATCATCCAATTTAATGGCAAGAGGAATTCGAGTAAATGCTGTTGCTCCAGGTCCAGTTTGGACGCCTCTTATCGTTTCTTCCTTTGATTCTGAGAAAGTAGCTAATTTTGGTACTGATTCTCCAATGAAAAGAGCAGGAATGCCTAATGAAATAGCCCCTTCATTTTTATTTTTAGCTTGTGATGATTCACAATTTATTAGTGGTCAAGTTCTACATCCAAATGGAGGAGAAATAATAAATGGTTAAAAAAAGATATGCATATATTTAAACTAGAAACAACACAGACTGAACACGAATTTTTAAGTTTAATTCATGAATTTATATTCGGATCAACAACAGCACATTTATTAATTGATCCTCCATTTATCATTCAATCTATTGATAAAATTAGTCAAAAGACAAATTGTTTCCATAAAAAAAAATTTCTTAATCAACTAATCGCAGAATATAAAATAGGTGCACTTGAATTTATTAATCAAAACAATATTTCAGATGAAGGAACTCTTTTTACAAAAAATATGTTAATTCGTTTTTACTCAAAATTTTCTTATTATAAAGTCCAAAAAGAACAAGAATTAATTCGAAATATAAGTGAAGTATTCGAAAGTATATAATTAATAAAAAATTAGCCGATTATGATTTATAAAATCATAATCGGCTAATAAAATAATCAAGTTATTTTCTGTTATTTCTTTTCTTTTTTCTTTTTTTGAGCCAAAAAAATAAAAATATCCACCCTCCTATAAGCATTGCTATATAAGCGAAGATATGTAGGCTAGATAAAAAAAATTCTTTAAATTGTGGAAACATAATGGTTGTTTTTTTAGGATGTTAAATAATTCTTCTTAATAGAGTATTTTTCCTTTTTGTAACCTTAACATATTCTGAGATTCCATTAATTTAACTGTTCGAATTACAGTTTCTACACACATTCCTGTTAAACCTGCTAATTGTTGACGTGTAAGTTCAATTTTAAAAGAAAACGGCGCTTTTATTTCTACCGTATCATTTTTTAGGTAATCCAATAATCCCTTTAATCTATTAATCGGACTATTAATGGAATTGTTCTGCATCATCAGATATTTATGATATAATTTTTCTGACATGCATCGATTTAATTCTTTATACAAGTAGGGATTTGAACTTAATAAATCTAAAAAAAAGCTTTTATTAAGTTTCAATAGAACAGTATCTTCTAATGCTTCTGCATTCATCGGATATACATTCTCCAAAAACAAAAAACATTCACCTACACTATTACCTGGTAAAAGGATATTCTGAATAGATTCTTTTCCCTCGTCATTAAAATGATTAAGTTTTACTTTTCCTACTATGATTTGATAATAAAAACATGGATGACTGCCTTCATTAAAAATATTTTCTCCATTTTTATAAGCGACTCTTTCCGCTCCAAATTTGTACAAAAATTTTTCATTAATTAGCATAGTGTTAATTTTTTGTGATTTTTAATTTTTTAAGAGGAGTTGAGAGAAAATAACATATGCAAAGTTTTCAATAAACATACCATACGATGAATCAATATGTTAAACTTTATCGGTTTAATGCTTTTCATATAAAAGATCTCTTATTTTTCATTTATTCATAATAAATATTAATAAGAGATCTAATCACAGAACTAATTTTCTTCTTCAGCTTCAAAATTTATTGAAGTTTCAGCAATATCGGTTAGGTTATCATCCGTTTCTTCTTCTTCAATCAATGTCTTTTCGAGCAACTCAGCTACTTTATGATGCTCCATTGTAATTGCCAATTGAACTAAACCACCATAAGTAGCAATTTCATAATGCTCTATCTTTTGAGCTGCAATGATTAGAGCTGCGTCTCGTGTCATTGTACCTTCTTTTGTGGATTTAATAATTTCATCTGCCTCTTTTATTAATCCTTTAATCGCTTCACATTCCTTTTTTTCAACCTTTTCATCCAACAAACCAAATATCTTTTCTAATCGACTGATATGTTTTTTAGTTTGTAATTGATGATCTTCAAAAGCATCTTGCAGTTCTTCTGTAGTAGCCGAATTTTGCATTTTCTCTAATCCGTCTACTAATGCATGCTCCGCATAATATATATCTTGAAGTGCTGAAATAAAGAATTTATGTAATGCCGACTTTTTCATTTTATCATCGCTATTATCGGTTGATTTATCCATTGTATCAATTGGATGAGATTCTTTCTTTGCCATACTTTTTCATTTTTAATAAAATTGCCTCTCCGAAAAGAGGCAATACAAAACAATTAACCATTTCTTCTACCTCCGAATCCAGATCGACTCGAATTTGAAGAACGTCCTCCTCGGTTTGAAGAACGCCCTCCTCCATGAGATGCTTTACCTCCCATACGAGCTATACGTGTACGTTCCGCTTTACTCATAGATGCAAAACCTCTTTTTGAAGTTCCTGATCCACTACCCGAACTTCTGCTGTTTCCGCTTCTAGAAGAACTATTACGAGAAGAGGAATTAGAAGATGATCTTCGGTTATTAGATTGTGAGGAAGAAGAACGATTTCCACGACCAGAAGAACGATTATTAGAAGAAACAAATCGACCCATACTATCTCTTTCTGGCATATTTCTTCTGTTATTTCTTCTATTGTCTTGGTAATCGTCGTCATCATAATCATCGTCATCATAATCGTCGTCATAATCGTCATCATCATAATTATCTTCTTGATAACCATTTGCAAAATCATCATAATCTTCTTCATAATCAGAAAAATCATCATCATAGTCTTCATCTTGCGAAGCATCATTAAAGCCATGATCATAACCCAGCTGATAGATTTCTTCTAATGTTGATTTTGCATTGCTTGAATTGTTGTGCGAATTGTGATTGTTTGAATTACTCCTTTTCATAATTGTAGTTTTGTAATTTACTACATAAATAGACTAGTATTATTCATGTAGTAAATTGGATTTAACTTTTATTGAAATACTAATTAGATTTCTTTCTATGCTAAATTATTCACATAAAGATTGTGATATTATGATTCAAATCATATCCGTTTAAAAACATTTATAAATCTTAAAATCAATATAATAAAAAAAATACCCGCAATATTTTGCAGGTATTAGAAAAGAATAAAACATTAATAAGTGTGATATGTAAAAGTAATTAATTTAACCTTGATTTTTACCAATAAGGAGTCGTAATACTAACGAAATAAAAGCCATAAATAATAGAAAATGTACAATTCCATGATAGCTAATACCTAATCCAAAGTATATTAATCCCCAGAAAATTATTAGAATGATTGCTATTAACACAAATGTATTTCTCATTTCAGTTTTAATTTAGAAGTTAATTAAGCCATCACATAAACATTTCCATTCTAATTTAGCTATTCCAAACAGTCCTCCTAAAGCAATAATGAAGTTTCTAAAAAAATTGATAAAATTTGTATGACTTAAGTTAGGGTATTCATTTCGACCATATACTCCAACCTTAATAGAATTATTATCTTTTGTTATTCGAAAAGTTGAGGTCGACTTTTTACTATAAAAATGAGCAATTAATTTCTTGTTTTTTTTATTTGGAGAACTAGAAGGGGAACAAATAAAAGACAAACTTGCTTGATTGTAATCAATAGATTTTTGCTCGCAAATTGATACTATTTTTACCCAATCAAATCCATTTTCACCAAAAGTTCCTAGTCCTGGTATATCAATTCGTATGTAATCTCCAACAATTGGTAAACGATCAACATGAGCTCCACTTTGATCAAACAATCTAAAATCAGCAGAAGATTCACCACAGAAATGTTTCCAATTATTTATAGAAAGAAATCTACATCTTAGTATTTGGTAACAATCATCAATTAATCCATTATCATTAAAGTACCTATTACTTTCTGTATCATGAAAGCCTCCTCCTCTTTGTTTTGGAATTTCATTATAAGTTTTTGTTAGATATTTTTTCAACTTTTTCATAATGTATGAATTAACATGAACGAAATTAGCTTCATCTATTGCTTATATTTATGATTGAGGTCATATTTTTAGTAAAGAAATTATTAGATTATATGTTGTTCTTTGAGGTTAAAGACAATTGTACTTTAGAAAAAATCACATAAACTAACAGTTCCACTAAAATAAATTTGTTTTAAAAAAAACAATTAGAGATTATTTCACTTAAAATACTAATTTTTTTTATTAGATTTATTAAAATAATTTACTATTGATATGAAAAAAGTTAGCAAGAATTAGTATTTTATGTTAATTTATTCACAAAAATCACTACACTAATACTACACCACACTCCCCTACACTATTGATGAATAAAGGGATTTACACTTTCTGTATCGGAAAGTAACCTCATCAATACTAACATAGTATAAATATATTAAAAAACCTCCTAAAATCAATGTTTTAAGAGGTTTTTTTAATATTTCAAAGTATACAAAAGAATAAATATGTTATAGGTTTATTATAGTTATTTGTATCAAATATTTGTACCTTATTTGTATTTTTAATAAAATCAGTTGAAAAATTTGAGTGAAAATTGGTATTTTGGACGAAATAAAGTCCTTTTAAATATTCTTATTTCTCCTTAATGGATTTTATACACTTTTAAAAAATGTACGTTATCAAAATAAATGGGATACTTCTTCCTAAAAATTAAGAGAGTGTTTGGTTTATAAATTTATTATTTTTTCTTGAAAATACAACTTCCTTCTTTTTGTAATTGTTTGTTGTTTAATACTTGCTCTTTGTTCCAAAATTTTATCTGCACTACCAAAATAAACATCCAAAGGAGTATGGTTATTCAAAGCCTCATGATAACGTTGATTATTGTAACGATAAACAGATTTTCTAAAGCTGCTTTTAATTCTTCTGGAGCGAAGTAATTATCAAGTTTTACCATTTTTGATGGTTCTGTAATAGTGTTCAATTTTTCCTTGTGTTTGTGGATGATTGGGTCTTCCGTGTATTTGATCCATTTGATAATTGTCTTATAAATACGATTGAACAAAACCTCCTTTAAGAAAATTCACGTGTAATATCTTTTAGTACAAAAGAATAACTCTCCACGTCAACAAAGTGTTTTGTTTTTAAAAATTAATGCATTCCCAGTTTTTCTTCCTGTAAATCGAGCATTTTTAAATGTTTACGTACAATTTCTTCGTCAAGAAGAAGTTCCTCACGGTTTTTGGAGATCAGCCATTCGCGCTGATGGTTTATGATATCCAAGTAAACTTCACGGTATTCTGGAAAATTCAGAATGACTTCCGAACTGTTGACACGATTTTCCCAGATTTGTAACTGATCCTTTATCGCCGGGAATTTTTCAAGTTTTTCGAAATGGGTATCCTGGATTCTTTTCACTCCTATTTTTGCAAGTTCGTTCCGGATTTCATTATCGATTTCCTTTTCAGAGCGGGTAAAATCAGGATCCTGAATTTTGAATTTTGTGATGAGAAAAGGCAGCGTCAAACCCTGAACCAACAAAGTAAGCAGGATGACCACGAAAGTGATAAATAAAATCAAGTTCCTGTGCGGAAAGGGTGTTCCATCATGCAAAGTCAGCGGAATTGAAAGTGCGGCAGCCAGTGAAACCACGCCGCGCATTCCCGTCCAACCGATTAAAGCAGGCACTTTCCAGCCTGGATTTTGTCGGTCGGCAACAGTGATGAAATTACGCATAATCATCGTGGTGAATACGGCACCATAAGCCGCAACGATTCTTGTTATAACCAGAATAACTGTAATCAAAACGCCATAACCAAATGCTGTGAACAAATCTGTTTCAAGCCCTGAAACAATCTGTGGTAGATCGAGCCCGATCATCATAAAAACAATACCATTCAGCAAAAAAACCAAACTGCTCCAAACATTTAGCGTCCCTAAACGCGATGAAGTAGCCAGAAAAGAATGACTTCTGTTGTAAAGCAACAAACCACCACAAACTACAGCCAAAACACCGGAAGCGTGAAGCTCTTCCGCCACAAGATACATGAGGAACGGCGTTACGACTGTGAGTACAATATCGATATTGGCATCAGTTGGCAACAAGCGGTGCATCTTCATAAAGAAAATTCCTATAAGGATTCCGATTCCAGCACCCCCGATACACATCCACAGAAAACTAAGGGCAACTTCGTGCCAGATGAATTGTCCCGTCGCAACGGCAATCATTGCAAAGCGAAAAATAATCAATGATGAAGCATCGTTCAGCAAACTTTCACCTTCAAGAATGGAAGAATACCGTTTCGGGATTTTTACAAATTTCAAAATCGCTCCGGCACTCACGGCATCCGGCGGCGAAACTATTCCCCCCAATAAAAACCCAGTGCCAGCGAAAATCCAGGAATAAAATGATTGGCGACAAAAGCTACAACCAAAGAGGTAATAAACACTACCACGAAAGCAAAACTGACCACAATCCTGCGCCAGCGCCATAATTCTTTCCAAGAAGTCGCCCAGGCAGCTTCATACAAAAGTGGCGGCAGGAATATAAAAAATATTAGTTCAGGTTCTATATGAATTTTAGGCGTGCCGGGAATAAAACTGATGCCCAGACCGGCCAGGACCAGCAAAACCGGATATGCAACTTTTATTTTTTTGGCAAGCATCACCAGCAAAACGGTGATGATTACTAGGATCAGGTAAAATGTGAGATTCTCTAGCATTTAGTTTTTAGATTTTTTTGATTAAAGAAGTTTCTCGAAAGCTTTTCTTACACCGCTTACCAGGTAACCCTCGTCGCAATAAGTATATCTTATTTTATTGAGTATGTGAAGCATTGGCTGCGTTATCAAAATTCGTATCCACTTTTCGCTGAAAATTTACAAATTTAATTCGATATCCTATAGTTTTATTCTAATTTTGTAACGAAATCGAATGAAGAAAACGAAATGAAGCAGTATCACCTAAAAGATTTTAATCAAAAAAGAGAAGACGAAAATTTATCTTTTCGTGTATTCGATTTTACATCCGCTACTTTAGCCCCCTATACCATACCTCATCAAAATACACACTTTTGTGTCTTGATGGTTGAAGAAGGCATTCTGGCTTTACAAGTTGAAGAAAATAAACATATTCTTCGTCCTCATAAAGTAGCTGTTATTTTCCCTCATCAGGCCAGTTTAATACAAGTTCAATCTGAACAAATAAAAGGAAAACTTATACTTTTTGATGAAGTGCTTTTTTGTTCGGATATTCTTAAGAATGAACTTAGCGTATACAATGTCAATTTATCCACCCAATTGAATTGCACAATTTTAGAAGAAGAACCATTTAAAGAAGGCTTACGCACTGTAAAAATTGTACAAGATATTTATCACCACCCTAGTTTGATCAAGAAAGAACAAGCACGTTTTTTTATTAAAACGTTTTTATTATCGCTGATTGAATCTGTACATGGCCAACACGCCTTACTTTCGACATCTCATAGCAGCGATCAACAATTATATGTGCATTTTAAAAAACTCTTGAACGAGCGATACAAAACTCAACGTACGGTTCAGTATTATGCGGATCAATTGCACATCACGCCTAAAAAATTAAACACCATTACGAAAAAGCATTGTGGAGAAACGGCTATTGATGCCATTCATCACCGCATCTTAACGGAAATTAAACGCCAGCTGATGTTTGGAGATCGTCCTCATAAAGAAATTGCTTTTGATTTAGGCTTTAATTCACCTGCTGCTTTGAATAAATTTGTAAAAGCAAAATTGAACGAAACCCCTACACAATTACAACAAGAATTGGCTCAAATGTATAACACGTAGTCCTGTTTGTATAATAGTAAAGACATTTTAGCCGCTAACTTTGCCGAATAAAATAAAATATAAAATGAGTAAATTATTTGTTGCGGGTGAAGTATTTCATGGCGCTGGATCTTTAGACGAATTAAAAAATATCAAAGGTAAAAAAGCATTTATTGTAACTGGAGGAAGTTCTATGCGTAAAAGTGGAACTTTAGATAAGGCGATTGCATATTTAAATGAAGCTGGTATAGAAACTATTGTATTTGATGGGGTTGAAGAAGATCCTTCTTCAGCTACAAGTTTTAAAGGTGCTGAAGCTATGCGTGAATTTCAACCAGATTGGATTGTTGGTTTAGGTGGTTGTTCAGCAATTGATGCTGCAAAAATGATGTGGGTTTTCTACGAACATCCTGATGCTGATTTTGATGCCATGACAACACCATTTACTGTACCTACGTTAAGAAAAAAAGCAAAATTTATTGCGATTCCTTCTACAAGTGGAACAGGAACAGAAACAACTGGTTTAGCCGTAATTACAGATCGTGAAAAAGGTGTGAAATACCCTATCGTTTCTTACGAATTAACACCGGATGTTGCCATTATAGACGGAGAAATTTGTGCTTCTATGCCTGCTCACATAACTTCAAATACAGGATTAGACGCTTTAACACATTGTGTAGAAGCTTATGTATCGAATATTGAAAATAACTACGCTGATGTTTTAGCGAAAGGAGGTTTAGAAATTGTTTTTGATAACTTAAAAGAAGCGGTGAATAACCCTACGAACATCAAAGCTCGTCAAAACATGCACGATGCATCTTTTATGGCAGGTTTAGCATTTAATAATGCATGGTTAGGAATTGTTCACTCATTATCTCACCAAGTTGGGGCATTATACGGAATCCCTCACGGTATGTCGAATGCCATCTTTTTACCTAATGTTATTCGTTATAACGCAAAAGTTTCAGATCGTTTTCCTGATTTAGCAAAAGTTATTGGAAAATCAACGGCTGAAGAATTAGCACAAGCTATTGAAACGTTAAGAAGCGAAGTGAATAATATTGGATCGATTAAAGAATTTGGTATTTCAAAAGAAGATTGGGATAAAAACTTAGATTATATTGCTAATAATGCTTTAGTTGATCCTTGTACAGGATTTAATCCACGAGTACCAACTTTAGAAGAGTTAAAAGAAATTTACAATATCTGTTACGAAGGTTTAGTTTACCAAGACTAATCTATTAAGACTTTGTAATATAACTCCTAACCTCAATTATCGAATGATAATTGAGGTTTTTAATTCTATCTTAACCGAAAAATTTTCTGTTAGGTTTGTTTGGTGTTTGTCCGTACTTCGTTCGGTGTTCGTTCGGTGTTAACTGTTTTAAAGGATTTTCGGTACATTACATTATTTTCTAGATTTTTTTCTTCGACATTCGATTTATTGATGAAAATTATTCAGTTTCAAAATCCTTAACTATTTCATTAAAATTACTGTTATTGTACTTGATCTATATCTCATTAACATCCATTACCTAAGCTTAGATCTTATTTACTACTTCTACTCTATCTTATTCTTTGATATTATGGTACAATAATATCTCTAAATGTCCTACTTTGTCGTATATGACACATAATTTTGATGAATTAATACAATTATGGTTTCCGTAAATATTTATCTATTATTTTGATATTATTCGTTATTTGATTTTGTTTATTTATTTCCTAAACTTTTACTATGGATAAACGTCAATTTTCTGAAAAAGATATCAGTACTAAATTAATTACTCCTGCGAAAGAAAATGCTGGATGGGATAGAATGCATCCATATTTTGAACAAAAGACTTTTACAGATGCACGCATTCATATTTGTGGAAATCTTACTGCTCGTGGTAAATAAACGTGCAGACTATATTTTATACTATAAACCGAATATTCCAATCGGAATTATTGAAATTAAAGAAAATAATCATAGTGTGGGTGCAGGAATGCAACAAGGTTTAGAATATGCAGCAATATTAAATTTATCATTTTTCTTTTCTACAAGGGTAATTGTTTTCTATTTCATGATAAAACCATTCCTAATTAAATTAAAACTGAATTGGAATTAGACCAATTCCCCTGTCCTAAAACATTATGTAATAAATACGTGAAATACAAAGGAATTAAAATTGAATTAGCTAAAGAAATCGTAGAACAAGATTATTAAAAATATTTGAAATTAGAAGGAGGTCCCATAGTATGGCTTAGGTATTCCTTTTCTTATTGTTCTTTTTTTATTCATTAATTTTAAATTTTAATTATCAGTATTCATATGCCCTTCGGGGAACAGACTAAAAAGTAACCAATACTTCGGCAGGCTCAGCACAAGCAAGTCAAGGCTGTAAACCTCTCTACTAAAAATATTTTCATTTCTCTAAAGATTTTAAAAACCCTATTTAAATCATTATTATTCTTTCATTTTTTTGCGCATCCAAAAAAACGAAACAAAAAAAGATGCCGACAGTAGTCTCTCAATGATTCAACTAACTAAATTATTTTCATAAAGTTGGCAACTCGCTTCGCTCAAACACTCCAACTTTTTTTATTCCAATAATTTAGAGTTGAATTACATTTCGATTCTAAATCGTCGGAGTTTTAATTCATTTTCAATAACATTTGAGATTAAGAGGAGGAGCCACGGTGTGGCTCAGGTATTCCTTTTCTTTATTTTCATTTTATTATTCATAGCTTATCTATTTTAATTATCGGTATTCATATGCCCTACGGGGAAGCTCATCCAAAAAAACGAAACAAAAAAGGATGCCTCATCCGTTCTCACTACTTCGGAATGACAACTGGTTTTTGTTATTCCTTATTATCGTCTAAGTCTTCAATACAATGTTTTGCAATTTCATTTATTTTCTGTAGAATTTTAAGTTAGTTGATTAACCATTTATCTAAATGAGTATTCTCTTTTGATAAAAAAAGACCTCAAATTCACATAAAAAATGAATTAGAGGTCCTTTGACATCTTAAAGTTTATTTAAAAACAACTTAACTTTTCTTCTTTTTTTTCCTTCTTCCCCACCATATCATAAAACCTGTTACTGGTAGAGAAGCAGAAATTAAGCTTACAACAAAAGCCAATATTTTTGTAGGCAATCCTAAAATAGATCCAACATGAATATCATAATTTGCTCCAACAACTTTCTCTCCAAAGTTCTTATCTTTTGGATCATGTATATGTAGCAATTCTCCTGAATTTTCATCAAAAATTAAACTACTGCTGCTATAATAAACTTGTTTTTTATGTGCAACATAAACTTCAAAATTTGGATGTTCATGATCGTCCATATGTTCATGTCCTAAATCAATAGAGAAACCATACGAGTTAGGATAGTTGGTTTTTACAGTTTCAATAATCTTATCGAGTGTAGATTCTTGTCTTAATTCAATTGGCGCAGTTGTTTTTATATGAGAAAAATCTGGATAAGTTGTATTGCCTCCCGAAAATATCACATAAATAGCAGCTTGAATAAAGAAAAAAGCATAAAATAATCCAGTAATAGAAAATATTAAAGCGAAAATTGAAGAATAAAAACCTAAGATATTATGAAGATCATAATTTTTACGTTTCCAATTATTTATGTTTTTCCATCTGAACCAGAAGCGTTGTTTTTTAGCAGCTTTATTTTTTGGCCACCATAATACAATACCGCTAATTAACATAAAAATAAAGATAATAACAGGAATTCCTACCACATAGCTTCCCCAGCTCTGTTTTAATAAGAAACTCCAATGTATCATTTTTACGATATTAAAAAAGCCATTTTTTTCATCATAAACTCTTAAAACTTTACCTGTATAAGGATTTACATAAGCTTGTTTATAAATAGGAAATTCATCAAAATAATTCCAAGCATTTACATCATGTTCATACCAATAGAACATATAAGACATGTTTTTATCCATTGGTATATTTACCCAATGAATAGGATATTTTTCTTGGGTTTGTTCGTCAACTAATTTTTCAAGTTGACGAATTGGGATAACTTTCTTATTCTCTACATCTTTTTCTTGATGATAGATAACATCCTTACGCGCAATATTTTCAAATTCATCTTTGAAAACATATAACGCCCCAGTTACTGAAACAACAAAAATTATTAATCCAATAATTAACCCAAACCAGAGATGTAGTTTACCAAATATTTTTTTCAGTTTTCCTACTTTTTTTGATGATTTTTGCTTGGAAGCCATTTTTGATTAAAATTTATATGTAAGACTTCCCGAAACATTTACTAACTGTTGTGGATTTGCTGTTGTATAACCAATCCAATAATGTTCATTTGTTAGATTATCTACTTTTACACCTATTCTAAATTTCTTCGCATCGAAAAAAGCATTTGCATTTACGATAAAATATTCTGGTAAATAAAAGGTGCTATTTACTTGATTTTTGCTCGCATAGTTTGCTCCAATTCCGAATCCTAATCCTTTTATTTTACCATCTAAGAATTGATAACTTGCATTAAAATTTGCTAACCACTCAGAACCAGCAGTTGTAGGTCTTGTTCCTTCTAAAGAAGTATCTGTTGGATTTTCTTCAATTTTTGCATTATTATAAGCCAAACCTCCTACTAGCGAAAATCCTTTCACTAGATAAGCATTAAGCTCTAATTCTACCCCTTCACTTTTTACCTTTCCTGATTGTGATTGAACAGATTGAAAAGTATCAGTATATTCTCCTGTATATAATAAAGAATTTTTGACATTGATATTATAATAACTTAAGGTCGCATTAATTTTATTATTAAAAATATTCATTTTAAAACCTCCTTCAAATTGATTTCCTTTTTCAGGATCAGAAAGAACTTGAGTATTTTCTTTATCTATGGCATAATATCCATTGCTTTTGAAACTATTTTGGTAATTACCAAAAACAGAGAATTTAGTTGGAACAAATTCATATACAAATCCAAACTTTGGAGACCAAGCTGATTGTGAATATGGTTCTGTTGGGTTATTATATAAATTACCTCTTTTAGAATCGTTATTCTCGTAACGAATAGAAGCTAAAATATTTAATCCTTGTACTGGTGTAAAAACATTTGATATATAAGCACTATACGTATTTAATTCACCTATTATTGGATATTCACCAACCGAATTCGAAGTATTATAAAAATCTTGTAAAGTATGATTATTCATGTTTGAATAATTTCCATTTTTAAACGGAACCCAATCAAAATCACCAGAAATAAACATTTGATTATTTTTGGTTTGCATATAATCTAAACCAACAACCGTTCTATTTCTCATTTTACCAAATGTATAATCGAAATTAAAATTTTGTTGTAATTGGAAAATTGTTTTTTTACTATCTCTTGTTGATTGATCTGCACGCATAACGCCTAATTCTGTATCTAATGGATTTTTAGTATAAGTACTTTCTGGAGCAACATAAAAATATGGGCTAAATCCATTCGATTGAGAATAAGCATTACTAATATTCGTAGATGATTTAATATGATCGTTAATTTTATAATTTATTTGACCAAATAAATTTCTGACTTTTGATTTGGCTTTAAGACCATCTCCAACATAAGATTGTTTGTAATCTAATCCCAAAACTCTTTCAACATCTTTCATATTATTAATCCCTAAAGAAGGATTACCTGCTAAGTAAAAAAACATCTGCTCTGCCATTGCATTATTTTCGTACATTTCAAGATCAACGTTGATATCTAATCGATCATTCGGTTTGTAACGTAATGATGGAGCAAAAGCAAAATATTCATTTCCGCTATTTTTTTTCTGAAAAGTACCAGAATTTGTATACGCTGTATTGACTCTAAACATTAATTTATTATCATTCGTAACTGGAGCATTAATATCTGCAGATGCACGGTAGTAATTATAACTTCCACCTGCAATACTTACTGATCCATCAAAATTTTCATGCGGTTTTTTTGTAATTCTATTTACAACACCTCCATAAGAAGTAACATTACTACCAAACATTGTAGCAGAAGGACCTTTTAATACTTCTAATCTTTCTAAGTTTACAGCATCTATAGTAGTAGAAACAGGGGCTACCAAACCGTTACGTAAAGAGTTGTTGGAAACAAAACCTCTTAAAGTAACATAAGCTCCTCCATCTCCAGATCGACCTGTAGAATTCCACATTTTTTGTAAACCAGTTACATTACGATAAGCATCGTCTACTGTAAAAATAACTTGATGATCTAAAACTGATTTATCAATACTCGAAAAAACTTGAGGATTCTCGATAAACTTCAACGGCATTTTATTTGAAGTATCGGTATCTTTTTTTATAAAAGTATTGATAATTACTTCGCCTAATGTATTTGTCTGTATTGAATCTTTTTCTTGTGCAGAAATAATGCACGCATATAATAATGAAAGTACTATTGTTACTTTTTTCATTTTGAAAATTTTGACAAAGCTATTTTATTATTTTAATTTATTCTAAATTAATTTAATAGTTTTTTCTTATATTCATACTTTATTAATTAAGTTTTTTTTATGATAATTGAAAAACATTACATAACGAAATAAAAAAAATTCACTTTTAACAACAGATTTTGTCATTCTGAGCTTGTCAATGAATCTTGCTTTCATTTTTTATTCATGGCCTCTATTATTTTATGAATATTGAATTCATATACCTTTCAGGAAAGAGCGCAAAAAACATTTGAAATTAAAAATTTGAGATTAAGAATTTGAAATTAAAAGGAGAAGTCACGATGTGGCTTAGGTATTCCTTTTCTTTAATGTCACTTTTTACTTGACTAAAAAGTAACCAAAAAGTCAAGGCCGTAAACCTCTCTACTAAAAATGTTCTCATTCCACTAAACTTTTTACAAACCCTACGGGCTAAAAACTTTTTAACGTTACATTCAAACATTTTCTTAACGTGAGAGTTTTAATGCCAGTTCTTTATTCTTTTTCTAAATTCAAATTCACTTTTAACAACAGATATTGTCATTCTGGTCTTGTCGAAGAATCTTATTTTCATTTTTATTCATGTTTTTGTTAATTCTATTTTATACGAATTCATGTACCCTTTGGGGAAGTCTTGACACAAAAACATTTGAAATTAAAAATTTGAGATTAAGAGGAGAAGCTCCAGTGGAGCTTAGGTAAAATTGTTAAAAGTTGATTAATAATTATATGTTCATTTTTATTCATGAGTTATTATTGTTTTTAAATGAATTCATATGCCCTTTGGGGAAGTCTTGACA
>NZ_DICC01000002.1:0-4232 GCF_002415215.1 Empedobacter sp. UBA5036 | reverse complement strand
CCCGGTGAGCATCTAACTAAACTTCTAACATGTTTTCAATCGCTCGCTTTTGTAAGTCTTTGAGAAAGTTTTGGAGTTCATCGCCAGTTTTAAACTGTTTGAAAAAATCATCCGGAGATAGGTCTTTTGTTTCCATAAATATGTAAATATTTAATGTATAAAAAAAATTCTGCTCGATTTTAACCCAAGCAGAATTTTATACTTACACTGTTTTTTGTACTGTGTCTAAAAAAGGGATACGACATCGTCGTATCCCTTTTTTAATTTAAGCAATAAACAATTTTTAGTATTGAATATCAATTAAAGATTTTAACGGAATCAAAACTCCATTCTTAATTTGTAAAAATTTATCCGTAACAGACCAAACAGTCGTCTCAATTTTCTTAGGACCTTGATCTGTTTGAAATGTAATATATGCTTTCGATTTGAATTCGTTTCCTAATCTTACTGCACCATTCAATTTGTTTGCCTCTACCGTTACTTCGTCTTTTGGCGCGTCTAAAAATTTATAGTTTCTTACTTCTTCTTTTTCGATAAGTTCTGCTTTCATCATTTTTTTAAATTTTGGTTAATTTAATCTTCCATAACACATGTATGAAATTAATCATATTTTTCAATAAACCATAACTTTCGTCATATTTTTTTGAACTTAATTAGAATTATTCAAAATACAGACCAAAATCAATTTTATGAAATTAAAATTGGATTAGAATATTAATCTTTTCTTCAACATATTAATCTGAAATAATATTATAGAAATCACTAAATTTGCAGAATGTCAGACGAAAAGAAATTTAAATCCGGTTTTGTAAATATCATAGGAAATCCAAATGTTGGAAAATCTACTTTGATGAATATGTTGATGAAAGAGCGTTTGGTTATCGCAACACACAAAGCGCAAACTACACGTCATCGTATCAAAGGTATTTTAACAGGAGAAGATTATCAGATTGTATTTTCGGATACGCCTGGTGTTTTGGATCCTGCTTATGAACTGCAAACAAAAATGATGGATGCAGTAAATGAATCGTTGGTGGATGCTGATGTGATTCTTTATGTTGTAGAAATTGGAGAAAAACGATTGAAAAATGAACAAGTTTTCGAACGTCTGCAAAAAACATCTACACCAATTATTTTATTATTGAATAAAATTGATACAGCTACGCCAGATCGATTAAATGAAGCAGTAGAATATTGGCACGAATTATTACCAAAAGCAGAGATTTTACCTATTTCGGCAAAAGAAAACGTGAATGTAGATTTGTTGATTAATAAGATCAAAGCAATTATTCCAGAAGGTCCGCAATATTATCCAGAAGATCAATTAACAGACCGTTCGGAGCGTTTTATTGTAAATGAAGTAATTCGCGAAAAGATTTTATTAAACTATCAAAAAGAGATTCCATATTCTGTTGAGGTAGTAACAGAACGTTTCAAAGAAGATTTGAATTTAATTTCTATCGAAGCTGAAATTTTTGTTGAGCGTGACTCTCAGAAAGGAATTATTATTGGACATAAAGGAGAGTCTTTATCGAAAGTAGGAAAAGAAGCAAGAGAAGAGTTAGAGAAATTCTTTGATAAAAAAGTATTCTTGAAACTTTTCGTGAAAGTGCGAAAAGACTGGAGAAGCAAAGAGAATGATTTGCGTCGTTTTGGTTATTAAAAACGGTTAAAAAATAGATAAGTCTTGAGAAATCAAGACTTTTTTTGTGGCTTTACCTAAATTTTAGTTGTAAATTTATAGAACAATCTATTCTAGAATTTAATTATTATGGCTAAAATATTATTTCCAACCGATTTTTCGGAAACAGCGAACAATGCTTTTTTGTATGCGTTAAACCTTGCAAAAGTTCTCAAAACTAATATTAAGTTAGTCTCGGTACAATCAAATCTTAAAAATTATCTTGAAGTTACAGAAGAAAACTTCGAAAATTATATCAATAAACTTAAAAATATTGCAAAAGAAAATAATCTTGAACACGTTAAAATAGAGAGTTCTTTGGTTGTTGGCGATTTGTTGTTGATGATTTTGGATATTATCAACAAAGAAGATATACAATACGTGGTGATGGGAACGAATGGACAAAATAGTTTAGGCAAAAAGTTTTTTGGTTCTAACACGGTAAATGTCATTAACAATTCGCCTGCACCTGTGTTGGTTGTTCCAAATAATGTAAAATTTAAAGAAGAAAGAAATTTTGCTTACGCTACATTGTTCAATCAAAAAGAAGCAAAAGCTTTATCGCAAATGGAAGAAGTGACAAAACGTTACGATAAATTGTTGAACATTGTACATGTTGATGATAAATCGATTACTCCACAAATGTTAAGCGTGAAAAAAGAATGGGAAGAAGAATATCCTGAAGCGATGATTACAATTGAACCGAGTAAAGATGTAGAAGATGGTTTAATCAATTATTGTACAAAAAACAACATCGATGTTTTAGGTGTTGTTCACCGTGAATTATCGTCTTTCGAAAGATTATTTACAATCAATCATAGCCAACGATTATTATCGAGTGCAAATGTTGCATTATTGGTTTTTCAGGAAAGTAAATAAATCAAAAACACAAAAATTTGAGCGGAGAATTCTCCGCTTTTTTGATTGGCTAAATTTTTGCAACAAATTTTCAAAACACTTTTATGACGGAACTTCAGAAAATACAAAACCTCAAAAAACATAAAGCTATTGCGACAGGATTATTCATTTTGATGGCTTTTATTTACTTTTTGATGGTTTATCTAAGTCAACATTCACCTGTGAAATGGATCGGATATGTGGAAGCATTTGCCGAAGCAGCGATGGTTGGTGCGCTTGCCGATTGGTTTGCGGTTACAGCTTTGTTCAAATATCCGCTTGGACTTAAAATTCCGCATACAAATCTGATTGAAAATAGTAAAAATGCAATCGGAGATAATTTGGGACAGTTTGTAACTGAGAATTTTTTGACGCCATCTACAATTCGTCCATATATCGAGAAATTAGAAGTTGTAAAATACGCAGCAGATTGGTTGAATAAACCTACGAATCAAGAAATGTTGCAAGAAGAGTTGATTAATTTCTCCAAGAAAATTGTCAAAGACTTAGATGATAAAGATGTCGTTGATTTTATAACCTTGAAAGGTGATGAAATTTTAAAACAATTTGATTTACCTGAATTAGTATCATCAAGTTTAGAGTATATTTTAGAAAAGGAAAAACACAACGAAATTTTAGAAGCAATTATTCCAAAAGCGAAAGAATATATCTTAGAAAGTGATTTGATTATTAAAGATAAATTAAACGAAAAACATCCTGTGATTTCATTTTTTGCTGGTAAAAAAATATCGAAAGGAGTAGTAGAAGGCGTGGTGAGTTTTTTGGATGAGGTTGAAGAAGATAAAGAACATCCAATTCGTCATAATATCGAACGAATTATCCGAGAAAATATTCAGAATATAAAAGAATCTCCCGATTGGAAATTTAGGTTAGAATCGCTTCGAGATGATTTTATCACAAAAGAACGATTGAATGATTATGCTTTGGATTTGTGGTTGGCGATTAAACAAAATTTGACTGAAAGTTTTGATGATGATAATTCTGCAATGCAAGTTTACATTAAAAAAAATATAATAAAATTGACCGAGAATTTGAACGATAACCAAGAAATGATTGATAAGATTAATGGTTGGGTGCGTCATTTTATTTACCGTATGATTTTACGAAATGTCAAAGAAGTAGAAAGTTTGATTAGTAATACCGTTGATAAATGGGAAGGAAAAGAGTTGAGCGAAAAGCTAGAATTGGAAGTTGGGAAAGACTTGCAATTTATTCGGATTAACGGAACGTTGGTTGGAGGACTTGTTGGTTTAGTTATTTACACGATTACGCAATTGGTATTTCATTAAAATTTAAAAGCTCGAGAATCTCTCGAGCTTTTTCAATTAACAACTATAAATATTACTTAAAGGACTGTCTCTTAAAGTGTGTAAGTTCAAAAATTAAGCTTGGGTTAGGTTCTACTTTTTAGAGTCTAACCCTTTCTTGATATAGGATTAAAAATTGATCAATAATAACTCCCCAGTTTCTTACTGGCATAGACCATTTTTTAGTTGCTTCTCTCACAGCCAAATATACGGATTTCATAACAGCTTCATCTGTAGGGAAGGATAATTTATTTTTAGTGTACTTCCTTATTTTACCGTTTAGATTCTCAATTAGATTGGTGGTGTATATGATTTTCCTAATATCT
>NZ_DICC01000053.1:16827-70245 GCF_002415215.1 Empedobacter sp. UBA5036 | reverse complement strand
ACACTTCGTGGGATAGTGTCTGTCAAACTGAATTTATTTCAGTTTCTCATCCTATTTGATAAAATAAAATTTTATTTATAACGATCTATTATTTTAGAAATATTCTTAGTTTCTTCATTAAATGTTTTCCAATCACAAACAGAATTTAGATTAATAGAATAAGTGCTATTATGATTGGACATACTAATATTTATTTTCCCCACATAGTCTGTGCAAAATATTTCATTTTCATATGGAGTTGTAACTATTTTATAAATATTCTCTTCCAATGCTTTTTTATCGTTCTTAGAAATTTTGAATGATTTTGTTGTGTAATCATTGATATTCTTCCATGTTATAAATTCTATTGAATCAGAGTAATCATAAATTCTTATAGATAAATTTCTATCATCAATTGACATCGTATTATACATATATTTTTTATTTACTTCTTTTTCTAACTTCTTTTCGCAAGAAATACTGAAAATCAATAAACTAAAAATGAACAATAAATTATATTTCATAAATAGCGATAATTATGTAAAATAGAAATCAGACTATTCCAAATTCTCGTCCAACATCTTTGTTTTTTTCTTTGATTTTTTAGCTTTCTTTTTGGCTAAAAATGTATTTAAATCATCATCAATTTCTGTAGAATCTTCATCACCCAAAAGATAACCCCAAGGTTTTAATTCAGTCACATTATCAAAAACAATTTTCATCAACGCAAGTATTGGAATCGATAATAGCATGCCCATAATTCCCCACGTCATTTCTCCAATTACTAATCCAATAATCACAATCAAAGAATTAATTTTTACTTTAGAACCTACAATTTTTGGCATCACTACATTTCCATCAATTGCATGAATTGCAATAAATGCAATTAAAACAAAGAACAATTTTGAAGCTGACATTGTGGCAAATGTGATTATTAGCGTTATAATTAATGAAATAACAATTCCTACATAGGGAACAACATTTAGAACACCAGTTAAAATAGCTAAAACAAATTTGTATTTAAGTCCAAGGATAGAAAATGCAATAAAAGATAAAATTGATACGACTAACATTTGTAAAAATAAGCCAATCAAATATTGTTTGACCATTTTTTGAATAGATGTAATGACGTTATAAACCTGGTCGTGTGTATTTGAATTGAATGCGTAATATAAGAATTTTACTAAATGACGACGATAAATCAACAAGAAAACAATGTATAAAAAAGTGAACAAGACTGTAACAGCCATCGATGAAACAATAGAAATTACTTTTTCGATTACAATTGTACTCGTTTCGATAGTCGTTTTGACATTCTTTGTCAAATATTCCATTTGCGCATGCGAATTAACACCAAAGGTATGGTGAATCCAATCTTGCAAATTCATAAATGCTTCTATGATTTGTTTCTGAAACGTAGGCCATTCATTTGCTATTTCAGCCATTTGTATAGCAATCAAATAGAAAATTCCTAAGATAAATGCTGCAAAAAGCAAGGTGGTAATGATACTTGAAATAACACGTGGAATGCGTAAATATCTTTCGAAAAATGAACAAACGGGTGCTAATAATATTGAAATTAAGAAGCCTAATATTAATGGAACTAAAATTCCTTTACCTATTATTGAAATAAATGTTAAACAAATGATTGACAATAATGTGCAAGTTAGTTTTAAATAAAAAGGCCATTTTCTAATGACTTCCATAATTATGAGTGTTTTATTTTGACAATTTTTTAGATAAGTTGTATAAATATAGTTTTATTTCTTAAGACTTTATTTGAATCTTACGTTTATTTCAATAAAAAAACCACGTTATAAAAACGTGGTTTTCAGAATATAGTGAAAAATATTATTTTTTCTTTGCATTTTTGCTTTCGTCAACGATAGTCATTTCATCAATCAAACGTTGCGCATTAGCATACTTGTCAACTACCCACAAAATATAACGAGAGTCCACCATAATATTACGACAAATCTCTGGATCATAATTTAAATCTGACATTGTTCCTTCCCAAACACGGTCAAAATTCAATCCGATTAATTCTCCTTTTGCATTCAATGCAGGAGAACCAGAATTACCACCAGTTGTATGGTTTGTTGCAATAAAGTTTACAGGTAATTTTCCGTTTTTATCGGCGTATTTTCCATAATCTTTTTTGTCATATAAACTCAACATTTGTTTTGGTAAATCATACTCATAATCTCCCGGAATATATTTTTCCATGACACCTTCCATGTGTGTGACAGGCTCGTAATAAACCGCATCGCGAGGTTGGTAACCATCAACTTTTCCGTAAGTTACACGTAAAGTAGAATTTGCATCTGGGAAGATTTTTTTGTCTGTAAAAACATCCATTTGCGCTTTCATATACGTACGCATCAACTTGTTGATTTTATCTTGATTCGCTAAATATGTAGGTGTAACTTTAGTTTGATTTGCATCTAAAACCAAACGAATTTGAGCAATTAAAGCATCGTCTTTTAAAGCCTTGATAAACTCAGCATCATTTTCAGCTAACGCTTTGATATTTCCTAAAACAGATTGTCCGTTAATTTTTTTCGTTCCGTTGATTACCGAATTTCCTAAAGCTGTTTTGATATTTGTAGCAGTTGTATTTGGCAATAAATTTTGAGGAACAACTTTAAAATAATTATCTGCCAAATCAGAAGAAATAGTTTTGTCTAATTCAGGATTATAATCCTTGTGCATAGACGCAACAGTATTCAACGCTTTTGCTTTAGTTTCAGCATAATTTTTTTGTCCAACCGCATTCAAAATATTGTTCAATGTTAACGCCATTCTGAATGTTTCTGAATTTGAGAAAAACGTTTCAGAATACATTGTGTACGCTAAATTGTAATCTTGATTTGCTTTATTAACTTGATTTAATTCAGAAATAATATTCGAATATTCACCTTTTAATTTTGGATTTTTCGCAATACGATTCATGAATTCTTGCTCGTATTGTTGACGTTTTTCTACAGCTTTTGAACGGTTTAATCCTAAAACTTCACCAATCCATTTTTTGTGTGCATTCGAAATACGCGCTTGTTTAGATGCATAAGCGATACGAGTTGCATCGTCTTCACGCATTTTTTTATCGATATGAGATAATGCAATTGTACGCACATTGATACGCGCAGGATCAATCACATCTTTTATTTGCTGGATAGAAGAAGCTGGTAAATATTCGTCCGTCGTACCTGGGAAACCATATACAAACGTGAAATCGTCCTCGCTAATTCCTGAAATATTAATTGGTAAGAAATGTTTTGGCTTGTAAGGAACGTTTTCTGGAGAATAATCTGCAGGTTTGTTATTTTTGTCTGCATAAATTCTAAACATCGAAAAATCTCCTGTATGACGTGGCCAAACCCAGTTATCTGTGTCATTTCCGTATTTCCCAATTGCAGAAGGTGGCGCACCAACTAAACGAACATCTTTGTATGTTTCTGTCGTAAATTGGTAATATTTATTTCCTTTGTAAAAAGGCTTAATAAATACTGAACGATAAGCTTCTGTCTTAGTTTTTGCATTAAAATCTTCAATATTTTTCTTGATGATTTTGTTACGATCTTCCTCCGACATATTATCATTAACACCAGCTAAAATGGCTGTAGTTACATCTTTAATGTCTACAATAAAAGTCGCTGTTAAACCTTCGTTTGGTAATTCGTCTTTCAGCTCTTTAGCCCAAAAACCATCTGTTAAATAATCATTTTCTAAAGATGAATGTGCTTGGATTTCTCCATAACCACAGTGATGATTAGTTAATAATAAACCATTTGGAGAAATAACTTCTGACGTACAACCGCCACCAAAGTGCGCAACTGCATTGTTGATGCTTTTATCTCCAGTACTGAAAATGTCTTTTGATGAGATTTTCAATCCCATGTCTTTCATTTCCTTTTCATTCAATTCTGTCGGAATCCACATTCCTCCACCTTGTTGAGCAAAAACACTAAAGTTTGCAAACAAAGCCATTAAAATAGATCCTTTAACGAATAGTTTCTTCATTTTTATTTGATTATTTTATTCTACCGATTTCTAAGAATTCCAAAGATAAAGATTTTTATTCAATCGTTAATGAATTGCTCAAAACCATTATTACTACTAAATGAGCCTGAATTAAATAATTTCACAGTAAAATTAGAGGATTAATTTCTTTTAAAAATTCGTAAATTTGACATTCGAAACACATTGTAAAATGAAACAAATTGTCGAATTCCAAGATTTAGGAATTAACAGAGATTACCAAGAAATTTGGGATTATCAAGAAAGTCTTTTAGCAGAAAATATAGCCGTAAAACAATATAATAGAGCGCAAGAAAAGGAGGGAAGTTCAGATTTTAAAAATACCAAAAATCATTTACTTTTTGTAGAACATCCGCATGTTTATACACTTGGAAAAAGTGGACATTTAGAGAATATGTTAGCTTCGAGTGATAAATTAAACGAAATAAATGCAACTTTTGTGAAAACCAATCGTGGTGGAGATATAACGTATCATGGACCGCAACAATTAGTTGGTTATCCTATTATTGATTTGGATACTTTCAAGCCAGATATTCATTTGTATATGCGCAATTTAGAAGAAGTGATTATCAAAACTATTGCCGAATATGGATTAAAAGGTGAGCGTTCTCCAGGAGAAACTGGTGTTTGGTTGGATGTTGGTCGACCTTTTGCTCGAAAAATTTGTGCAATGGGTGTTAAGGCTTCACGTTGGGTAACGATGCATGGTTTTGCGCTAAATGTGAATACAGATTTGCGTTATTTTGAATACATTGTTCCATGCGGAATTCAGGATAAAGCTGTAGCTTCATTAGAAAGAGAACTTGGACATCAGGTAGATATGAAAGAAGTAAAAGCGTTTACGAAGAAACATTTTGCTGAAGTTTTTGATGTCGAATTTAAATAAGATAATTCAGAAATATAATCTATTTTTAAGGACCGTTTTTACGGTCTTTTTTATTGCACAATGAGAAGCTTATTTATTCTATTTTTACTTGTTTCCACTTATAGCAAATCTCAATCGTTTGCGCCAATTATTTCGAATTACTCTAAAAGCGAATATTTGGGCGAATCGCCTATTTGGGATATTACAGAAAATAAAAAGCAAGGAAAAGTATATTTTGCGAACAATCGAAATATCTTAGAATATGACGGTAATTTTTGGGAAAAATATTCGCCAAATAGCTTAACAATCATACGTTCTGTTTTTACAATGAATAATGTATTGTATTCAGGTGCATTAAACAATTTTGGATATTGGAAAACGATTGAAGGAAAGAAAGTTTATATTTCAATTTCAGATAAATTCAAAAGTTTTGAAGGGTTAGAACAAGAAGAAATCTGGAAAATATTTTATCATAATCGTTCTATTTATTTTCAATCGTTCAATTACCTTTTTCAATTTGATGGTAAAACGGTTAAACGATATAAATTACCTGCGCTTTCCTCTTACGTTTATCTGGTGAAGGGTAAAATGTTAGTAGCCACTATTTCTAAAGGTATTTTCGAATTTAATAATGGACATTTTGAGCCGTTATTTGAAATTGAAAAAGGTAAATCAATTGTCATTCATGGAATAGAAAAATATGATAATGACTATTTAATTGGTACACTAACAGAAGGAATTTTTAAGTACAACAAAACAGCTGGTTTACAAGAGTTCAATGTGGAATTCAATAAAATGCTAAAGAATTATTTAGTGTTAAAAATGATTCGATTAGAAGATAAATTAATCATTGGAACATCAAATAATGGGATTTATGTATATGATTTAAAAACTAATTCTTACAAAAATTACAATCAAAACTCTGGGTTAATCAGTAATACAATCCAAAATATAAGAATAGATTCTAAAGGAAATGCTTGGCTTGGAACAGACAAAGGTATTTCGAAAATAGAATTGAAAAACAAAACTCAACTATTATATGATTACAATGGTCATTTAGGAAATGTTTTTTCGTTCGATTTTTACAAAGACAATATTTTGTTGGGAACAAATCACGGATTTTATAATTATTCGAATACTCTAAACCAAACAAATTCAGTTCTCGAAAAAGGTTTAATTTGGAATGTAACAAATATTGATAATACAATTTATGTTTCGGATAGTTGGGGAACTTACATTTATTCAGGATTATTGAATAAGATTTCTTCTACAAATGGAGGTTTTAAATTGATCAAATATGGAAATAAATTATATCAATCATCTTTTACAGGAATCAATGAATATATACAAGGTTCTCATGAAGAATCTACTAAAGTTTCCAGTTTAACTATTCCAATTATTGATTTTATTATTGTTGAAAATAAAATTTTAGGAACAGGAAAAAATGGTGGTTTATATTTATTTGATCTCAAAAATAGAACAGGAAAGGAGATATTTTACCAACATAAAAAATTAGTTAATCCGCAAACTATTCTCGAAGATAATAAGGTTTTTGTATTGATTGACGATCAACATTTAGTCCGTTATGATATAAATAAAAACTTATTTTCTGACGAGAATTTAGATTCGAAATTAAAGAATATTAATCGAATTCGTTATTTAAAGGAGAATCGCTATTTAGTTGAAGCGGATAATATTCTGTATTATTCTAAAGTGGAACAGAATAAATTGATTCATTATTTAATTCCAAAAAAATTGTATGATGGAAAATTAGTTGATGACAATTTAACGGCTAAAATCAACGATCAGTTTTTATACATTAACCTCGAAAACGGATTATTGAAATATGATTTAAAATCTATACGTCGCGAATTACCAAAGGTAAAAATTAAAGCAAAAATCAATCAAACGGTTTTGAATAATGAACCTAATATTGAGTATTCAAATAATTATATAGATTTTTATGTTTCAATTTTGAATGATGATTTTGCAAATTATCAATTGTATTATCAATTAAATAACTCTAAAATTCAACCACTTAATCAGCCTATAATTAATTATAAACAATTAGAAAGTGGATCATATCAATTGTCTATTTATGCTCTAAAAGATGGAAATTTTGTGGAGTTGAATCATTTTGATTTTCGGGTTAAGAAGATTTGGTATTTATCAAATTTGATGATATTATTTTATATTTTATTAATTGTTGGATCGATTTTGGCTATTTATAAATATAACAGAATGAAGTTGAAACAAAGTTTCAGAATTAAACAAAAGCAATTTGAATATGAATTGAATTTGATGGAAATGAAACATCAACAAGAGTTAAAAGAATTGAATCATAATAAAGAAAAACAACATTTAGAAACTTCTTTACAAACGAAATCTACAGAATTGGCTGGACAAGCTTTGAAATTAGCTAATCAACGTGCTATGATCTTAGAAATTAATCAATTGTTTTCTCAATTGGAAATGAATGAAATCAATAAAAAGTTAAAAAAGAAATTTGAGAAAACGTTTTCGGAATATAGTTACAACAGAAATGAATGGCAAAATTTCGAATTAAATATTCAGGAAATTCACCAAGATTTTATTAAGAGATTAGCTGAGAAATATTCTAATTTAACGGCAAAAGACTTAAAATTGTGTGTTTTCCTTCGAATGAATTTATCAACCAAAGAGATTGCTCCTTTAATGCACCTTAATTATCGATCGGTAGAACTACAACGATATAGATTACGCAAAAAAATGCAAATTCCTTCTGAAATAAACCTAAATAAATATATGATTAATTTTTAAATATCGGAAAATAAATTACATCATAACTACATCATATTGTAAATACAATATTACATAATTGATTGATATTTAATGTAGTATATTTTATTTTTTTAGAAAATTATTCTAACTAAAATTATTACTTGTTAATCAAGTGTTAAAACATTCTATTTTTGAAATAACCATTTATTGAAATAGAATGAAAAAATATTTTCTTCCATTATTTATTCTCGGGTCTTTCTGTGTAAATGCCCAAGTTACTAACGATTCTATACAGATAGGAGATCCTTTTGAAAGTGATTCTATTATACTAGATCAAGCCGTTGTGGTTGGATATGGTACTGTTAAGAAATCAGATCTTACATCAGCTGTTTCATCAGCTAATGCTAAAGACATTACGCAAATTGCAAGTACAACTGCCATGCAGTCTTTGCAGGGTAAATTAGCTGGTGTTAATATTATTAATACGGATACTCCAGGAGGTACACCAACTGTTTTGGTTCGTGGAATGGGTACAGCTTTGGGAGGTAAAGCTCCTTTGTATGTTGTGGATGGGTTAATTGTTCCAAATATTAATAATATTAATCCAAATGACATTGAAAAAATTGATGTTTTAAAAGATGCAGGATCTTCAGCTATTTATGGAGTTCGTGGTGCAAACGGTGTTGTTGTTGTAACAACTAAACGTGGTAAAACAGGAAAGATAAGAGTTAACTATGATTCATATATTGGAGTAAGAAATACTATGAATATGGTAGATATGGCTGATGCTAATCAGTACATAACTTATTTTAACGAGCAAAGAAAAGCAACAGGAGGTTCTTTGATTTCTACAAATCAACAATATAACACGAATTGGTTTGATGAAATGTTAACCACAGGACAGTTAGTTAGTAATAATGTTTCGTTGGCTGGTGCTGGAGAAAATATTAATTACATGTTCAGTATTAATAATTTCGAAGAGAAAGGAATTTTAGAAGGAAATAACTTCAAAAGAACAACTGTTCGTAGTAACAACGATTACAAATTGTTTGATGGAGTTTTAAAGATTAAACAAAACGTTAGCGCTACATTTTCTAGAGAAGTTCCTAAACCATATGGAGCATTTGATACAGCTTACCGTCAGTCACCATTAGTTCCTGTAAAATATGATAACGGAAGATGGGGTTTACCTATTTTTAATACAACTACAGGAGAAGTAACATACGTTGCAAAACCAGGAGAGGTGACAAGTAATTTGAACTCTCATGGTAATCCAATGTCTACTTTATTCTATGATAATCAAAAAGCTAATTCTACTACGCTTCAAGGAAATATTGAAGCTGAACTAAAATTAGCAAAAGGTTTAACTGTAACTTCTCGTGCTGGAGGAACAAAATATTGGTACAAATACAGAGAATTTAATCCAATTAAAGAAAGATGGATTGCAGGTAATCCAATTAGAACTGCTGCTGAATTTGAAGATTTAAAAGCGAAAAATCCAGCAAGTTCAACTTATATGAATAACTCTCTAAATCTAAGTAATGTAGAAACATTTAGATGGTCATGGGAAAATTTTGTAACATTTGATCGCAAATTTGGAGATCATTCGTTCAATGTTGTTGCGGGAGTTTCTGCTGAAAAAATGGGTATTGGTCAATATTCAGATATCACAGTATATGATGTTCCTGATAAAAAACAATATTGGTCAGCTCATCATGCTTCTGGACAATACAAGGCTGCAATGGATCAAAATAATTACACTCCAATTGCTTATGCTTCTTATTTTGCGCGTTTACAATATAATTACGCAAATAAATACTACGTTTCTGGAATTATTCGTAGAGATGGCTCAAGTCAATTTAAACAAAACGAAAAATATTGGGGAACTTTCCCATCAGTTTCTGCTGCTTGGAATATTTCTAACGAAGAGTTCTTAAAAGATAGTAATGTAATTTCTTTCTTAAAACTTCGCGGAGGTTGGGGACGCTTAGGTAATGCAGATGTGCCATACAATTATACAACAATTTCTACTTCAACAGGTAGTGATAATGCGAATTATGTTTTTGGACCAGGTCAAGATTTAATTTATGGAGCTTATATCGGATCTCCAGCTTATGATATTTCATGGGAAATTGTAGATGAATGGAGTGCTGGTCTAGATTTCGAGTTATTGAAAGGTAAATTATCAGGAAGTTTAGATTACTACAACAAGACCACGAAAAATGCCATCTTAAATATTAAACAAATAGGATCGTCTCCTTATGAAAAAGATTTTTATGACCATGTTGCAAAAGTAGTAAATCAAGGTTTTGAAATTGCTTTGAATTATCGTAATGAAACAGCTGGAGGATTTAGATATTCGATAGGTGGTAACTTTAACTACAATGAAAATGAAGTGAAGTCTGTGAAAGAAGGATATTCTGGAATGACAGGAGGTTCTTTAGGAAATGGACAAATTGCAAAACGTTTAGAAGCTGGTCAACCACTTGGTTCTTTCTGGTTATATGAAGTAGAAGGTGTTTGGCAAACACAAGATGAAATAAATAGCAATGCTCATTTATCAAGTGCTCGTCCAGGACATTTACGCTACAAAGACCAAAATGGAGATGGAGTTATTGATGATCGTGATAAAAAATTCATGGGATCATATATTCCAAAATATAACTACGGAATCAATGTTAGTTTAGAATATAAAAATTTCGATTTAACGATTAGCGGTTACGGAGCTGGAGGTAACAAGATTTACAATGGTATCAAAAATACACGTTTAGGAGGGGAAAATATAACAGTTGATATGTTTAACGATCGTTGGACAGGAGCTGGTAGTACAAATTCTCATCCAGGAGCGGAGCGTGATCAAGTTGCTTCTTCTTACTATTTAGAAAAAGGTAATTATTTCAAATTAAGTAACATGACAATAGGATATAATTTTAGAGATAAAATTGATTTTATCAGAAACCTAAGATTATATGTTAGTGCACAAAATGTATTCATGATTACGAAGTATTCAGGATTTACACCGGAATTAACTTTAGATAATGTAAAAGGAAAACGTTATGATGGAAGTCCTTATGGAACGACAGGTATGGATTTCTCTGCATATCCAAATGTTAGAACATTTTTAGTTGGATTAAACGTAGAATTCTAATCTAGAAAATTTTAAAAAAATGAAAAAAAATATATTTAAAATAGTAACATTAGCTTCTATTCTTTCAATCGGAACATTAAGTTCATGTACAAGTGATTTTTTGAATGTAGATTCTCAAGAAAATATAGCTATTGATGATCAAGCTTCTCAATCTCCAGAAAAATATGTGAATGGTATTTACGGAATGTTTACAGATTGGGATTATGCATTCTCTTGGTTAGGAGTTACTGAAATGATTTCTGATAATGCAGATAAAGGAAGTTCCTCTACAGATAATGGTGGAGATAAAAGAGATTTAGACGAATTATTACATAGTTCTACAACTGGTTCTATCGAAGCTATGTGGAAACGTTTTTATAAAACAATTGGTAGAGCGTCATATTCTATAAAATATACGACAGAATCATCAATCACAGATGCAGAAAAAAATAGATTAATTGGGGAAGCAAAATTTTTGAGAGCTGTTTCTTATTTCTATTTGGTTCGTATGTTTGGAGATACTGTGATACAGGAGTTAGATGTTCCGGCGTCTTATTCAGTACGTAAACCAAAAGCAGAAGTTTATGCATACATTGAAGCAGATTTATTAGATGCAATATCAAAACTTCCTACTAAAAATGAATATGCTGCAAAAGATTTAGGACGTGCAACAAAAGGAGCTGCTCAAGCTTTATTGGCAAAGGTATATTTATACCAAGGAAAAAATCAACAAGCGTACGATATGGCTACAACCGTTGTTAATTCTGGTATTTATGATTTAGAAAGTGATTACGCAACAACTTGGAGAAAAGAAACTGAGAATGGTAAAGAGTCTTTATTTGAAATCCAAGCTCGTGGAGATGCTGTTGCGCATGGCGTTCAACAATATTCAGAAACTCAAGGAGCTCGTGGTACTGGAGGTTGGGGATGGGGATTCAATGTTCCTTCTCAAAATTTATTAGATGCTTTTAATGCTGAAGGAGATGCTATTCGTCGTGATGCAACAATCATTTTTAGAGGTGAAACTTTATATGACGGTCGTTTAGTTCCAACTTCTGTAGAAAACCCGATGTATAACGAAAAAGCGTATTCAAGTGCGAATCTTGGTTCTGCGGATGGAGACAAAAACATTCGTGTAATTCGTTTTTCTGAAGTTTTATTAATTCAAGCTGAAGCAGCAAATGAAATTGGGCAAGATGCTTTAACACCTCTTAATCGTGTTAGAACACGTGTAAAATTAGCTCCAATAGCAAGTATGTCTAAAGATCAATTACGATTAAAAATTTGGAATGAAAGACGTTTGGAGTTAGCATTTGAGCATGATCGTTGGTTTGATTTAGTTCGTACTGGTCAAGCAAAAGAGATGATGGCGAAAAATGGTAAAACTTTCGTTACTGGAAAACATGAATTGTTCCCAATTCCAAATGGACAAATTATTCAAACTCCAACAATGACTCAAAACCCAGGTTGGTAATGATTAAATTAAATAAAACAATAGTTACTTGCGCTTTTTTATGTGGCGCAAGTGCTTTTGCTCAAACAAAACAAGAAAATAAGCTGTTAGATAAAGTTCAAAAACAGACGATTCAATATTTTTGGGATTACGCTGAACCTCATTCAAAATTAGCTCGTGAACGTTTTCATCCTGATGGTTTTTATCCAGAAAATGATTCAAATATCATTACAACAGGAGGAACAGGATTTGGATTAATGAGTTTAATTGTTGGTATTGATCGCGAATTTATTCCAAGAAAAGAAGCAACTGAACGAATTTTAACAGGATTGAAATTTTTACAAAATGCAAATCGTTTTCATGGAGCTTGGCCACATTGGTTAAATGGCGAAACAGGAAAAGTAAAAGCTTTTAGTACATACGATAACGGAGGTGATTTGGTAGAAACTGCATTTCTTGCTCAGGGTTTAATTTGTTTGAAAGAGTATTTCAAAGATTCTAAAAATGAGAAAGAAATAGAGATTTCGCAATTAGCTGATCAACTTTGGAAAGAAATCGATTTCAATTTTTATACACGAGGAGAAAATGTGTTGTACTGGCATTGGTCTCCAAATTACGAATGGAAAATCAATTTTCCTTTAAAAGGATTTGATGAAACCATGATTACGTATGTTATTGCTGCGGCTTCTCCAAAACATTCTATCAATTCAGAAGTTTATTACAATGGTTGGACGAGAAATGGTGATATAAAATCAAATGATTCTGCATACGGAGTTCCATTGATTGTAAAGCATAACGGAGCTAATAAAAATGTTGGACCTTTATTTTGGGCACAATATTCATTTATTGGACTTAATCCGAACAATTTAATAGATGGAATTGGTATTGATTATGGAAAAGTAGTGAAAAATCAAGCAAAGATTCATTACATCTACAATCAACAAAAAACGGAAAGTTTCAAGAAGTACAAAAAAAATATGTGGGGATTAACGGCAAGTTATACCTTCAATCGAGATGGAACAGAAGGTTATACAGCACACTCTCCATTAAATGACAATAATGTAATTACGCCTACAGCTGCGTTATCGTCTTTCCCATATGCACCGAAAGAATCTATGGATTTCTTGAAGTTTATTTACGAAAAACAAAACAAAAGCTTGATTGGAGTAGCAGGTCCGTATGATGCGGTTGATGTAAAAAATGATCGAGTGATTACGAAATATTTGGCGATAGATCAAGGAACAATTACACCAATGATAGAGAATTATCGCTCTGGATTATTGTGGAAATTGTTTATGCAAAATGAAGATGTACAAAGAGGTTTAGACAAATTGAAATTCAAAACAACAGCCTCGAATTAAAATCAAAAAAATGAAAAAACTAATTTATTCAATTGCTTTCTTAGGATTAGCATTCAATACTTATGCGCAAAAAATAAAGTTTGATAAATCGAAATCGAAATCAGAGTTTATTGATTATGTGATGAGTCAAATGACGATTGATGACAAAGTGGGTCAGATGGTACAATATACCTATGATGGAGGTGATGTTACAGGCTCTGCAATTGATAAAAATTATATAAAATACACGAAACAAGGTATGATGGGGTCTGTATTTAACGCTACGACAACAGATATTACCAAAAAATTACAAAAAATTGCTGTTGAAGAAACACGTCTTGGAATTCCATTAATTTTTGGATACGATGTAATTCATGGTTATGAAACTATTTTTCCAATTCCACTTGGTGAAGCTTCTTCTTGGGATTTAAAAGCAATTGAAAAATCGGCTCGAATTGCTGCTGAAGAAACAGCTGCTGGCGGAGTTCATTGGACTTTTGCTCCGATGGTTGATATCGGTTTTGATCCTCGTTGGGGACGTGTTTCTGAAGGTGCAGGTGAAGATACTTTCTTAGGAAGTAAAATTGCAATAGCGCGTGTTAATGGTTTTCAAGGTAAAAGTTTATATGATTTAAATACCGTTTTAGCGTGTACAAAACACTTTGCAGGATATGCTTTAGCGCAGGCTGGTCGCGATTATGGTTCGGTAGAAATTTCTGATCGTTTCTTAAGAGATTATATTTTGCCGCCTTTCAAAGCGACTGTTGATGCAGGTGCTGGATCTTTCATGACGTCTTTCAACGAAATTGGAGGAGTTCCTTCTACAGCAAGTAAATATTTGTACGATCAAATTTTGCGTAAAGAGTGGAATTATAAAGGGTTTGTTGTAACAGATTATACGGCGATTCAGGAATTAGTTCCTCATGGAATTGCAAAAGATTTGGAAGAAGCAACTCTAAAATCGGTTGAAGCAGGAATTGAAATGGATATGATGAGTGGTGCTTTTCTTAATCATTTATCAAAATTGGTAAAAGAAGGAAAAGTAAAACAAGATGTGATTGATACTGCGGTTCGTAGAATTTTAGAAGCTAAATATGATTTAGGTCTTTTCGAAGATCCATATCGTTATTCAAATGCAAAACGAGAGAAAGAAACGGTAATGAAACAAGAGTTTTTAAATGAAGCTCGTGATGTTGCGCGTAAATCAATGGTTTTATTAAAGAATGATAAACAAATTTTACCATTAAAAGAATCTCAAAAAGTTGCGGTAATTGGACCTTTAGTTAAAGATGAAAAAAACATCATCGGAAACTGGGCTGCACGTGGAGATCGATACGGAAAAGCGTGGTCTGTTTGGGAAGGTTTGAACGATGTTTTAGGTAAAAATGCAAAAATTACTTACGCACAAGGAACAGAACTTAATTCGTCTAAAACTGATGGTTTTCAAGAAGCAATTAATTTAGCGAAAAACTCGGATGTAATTGTTGCGGTTATGGGAGAAAACGAGAATCAAACAGGTGAAGCTGCTTCTCAAACAAATATAGATTTACCAGGAAATCAGAAAGAATTATTAAAAGAATTAAAGAAACTTGGTAAGCCAATTGTTTTAGTTTTAATGGCTGGTCGTCCAATGACAATTTCGTGGGAAAATGATAATATGGATGCAATTTTATACGCATGGTATCCAGGAACAATGGGAGGTTTAGCGATTACAGATGTGTTGTATGGAAAATACAATCCTTCGGCCAAAACACCGATGACATTTCCTCGTTCTGTAGGTCAAATTCCAATTCATTACAATCAAAAAAATACAGGTAGACCTTATTTAGGAGCGAGTGATGCGGAGCAAAAATATAAATCTCGTTATACAGATTCTCCGAATTCGCCTTTATATCCATTTGGTTATGGTTTAAGTTATACAACGTTTGATTATAGTAACTTAAAGTTGAACAAATCAACGATGAGGAATGGAAAAGATGAAATCAAAGTCACTGTAAATGTTAAAAATACAGGAAACTACGATGGAGAAGAAGTAGTACAATTATATGTTCGCGATTTAGTAGGAAGTGTGACGCGTCCAGTTCGAGAATTGAAAGGTTTTGATAAAGTGATGATTAAGAAAGGAGAAACAAAAACAATTACGTTTACATTAACTCCAGAATATTTAAAATTCCACGATATCAATATGAATTATGTTGCTGAAGCTGGAGATTTCGACATTTTTGTTGGAGGAAATTCAGACGCAACGCTTAAAACAAGTTTTACTTTAGTTGATTAAATTCCTCATTTATAGTTTTAGTTAGAAATTTAATTTATTTCTCATCCAAGTAAGTATTGTTGTGCTTACTTGGAATTTTTTAACATCACACACATGAAAAAATATATTAGTTTAAGTTTAGTTTTAATCATGACAATGATAGGTTTTGCACAACAAAATTTATCAATTATGTCTTACAATATTAGATTAGCGTCTGTTGATGATGGCGCAAATCATTGGAATATTCGCAAACAAAAATTGGTTGATTTAATCAAGTATTATGATGCTGATTTTGTTGGTGTACAAGAAGCGCAAGTTCCTCAGTTAGATTTTATCAAACAAAATAATTCGAGTTTAGATTTTATTGGATCTCCTCGAAATGATGATAAAAATGCTGAATATTCTGCTATTTTCTACAAAAAAGATCAATATAAAGTTTTAGAACAACATACTTTTTGGTTATCAGAAACGCCAGAAAAAATGTCGAAAGGTTGGGATGCTTCTTATTATAGAATTATCACTTACGGATTATTTCAAGATAAAAAAACGAAAAATACATTTTGGATAATCAATACACATTTTGATAATGATGGAAAAATTGCGCGTCAAAAATCGTTAGAAATGATTGATAATTTAATTCAAAAGTTAACTGAAAAGAAAAACGTTCCAGCATTTTTTATGGGAGATTTTAATATGAATCAAAACGATGAATCTGTTAAATATATTCAAAACAAATATTTAGATACTCGTCTAAATGCGCAAATGGTTTATGGACCAGATTTTACATGGGAAGATTTTAAATTCAATGTAAAAGGAACAGAAATTTTAGATTACATTTTTTACAAAAAGAATTCAAAAGTAACGTGTAAAAGTTTCAATACGATTGATGATTTCTACGATTTCAAATATCCATCAGATCATTTACCAATTTTAGCCAAATTTTTAATTCAATAATAATTATGACAAAATCACATTTGAAATATCCTCTTATTGCAGCTTTATTGTTAAATTATTTTGCCGTAAATGCGCAAGATTTTAAACTTTCGAACAAGAAAATCGAAATATATACAACTGCTAAAAATACGAATCAACGTATCGCAAAATGGACAGATAAGTTAGCTGTAAAAAAGTTTCCACAACCAAAAGAAACAGATATTGCAATTTTTATTGATCCAAAACGTAAATTCCAAAAATTTGAAGGAATTGGAGGAGCTATCACAGATGCTTCAGCAGAAGTTTTAGCAAAATTGCCAAAGAAAGCGCAACAAGAAATTATCAAAGCTTATTATAGCGAAAAAGAAGGAATTGGTTATTCGTTGATTAGAACAACAATAAATTCGAGTGATTTTTCGAGCGATAGTTACACGTATGTAAAAGATAATGATAATGAGTTAAAAACTTTTGACATTGCACATGATTTGAATTATAAAATTCCGATGATTAAAATGGCAAAAGCAGAAATGAAAGATGCTTATCGTTTATATGCAAGTCCTTGGAGTCCGCCAGCTTGGATGAAAACGAATAACAGTATGTTAAAAGGAGGTTCTTTGAAACCTGAATATTACCAAACTTGGGCTAACTATTTTGTGAAATTTATCGAGAATTATGAGAAAATTGGTTTACCAATTTGGGGAGTTTCTATTCAGAACGAACCAATGGCAACGCAAACATGGGAATCGTGTATTTATACAGCTGAAGAAGAACGTGATTTCTTGAAAAATAATTTAGGTCCGACTTTTCACCAAAAAGGATTAAAAGACAAAAAAATTATTGTGTGGGATCATAACCGTGATTTAATTTACCAGCGTGCTTCAACTATTTTGAATGATCCTGAAGCTGCTAAATATGTTTGGGGAGTTGGTTTTCACTGGTACGAAACATGGAACGGAAGCGTGAATTTATTCAATAATGTAGCGTTAACTCACGAAGCTTTCCCGAATGTTAATCTAATTTTTACAGAAGGTTGTAAAGAACAATTTGATTACAATCAAATGGGAAATTGGGCATTGGGTGAAAAATATGGTTACAATATGATCAACGATTTTAACTCCGGAACAGTTGCTTGGACAGATTGGAATGTTTTGTTGGATGAAAAAGGAGGACCAAATCACGTAGGAAATTTCTGTTTTGCACCAATTCATGGTGATACTAGAAATGGACAAGTTACGTATACAAATTCGTTTTACTACATTGGTCAATTCTCAAAATTTATTCGTCCAGGTGCGCAAAGAATTGCAGCATCGTCTAATCGTTCAGATTTAATGACGACTTCTTTTGTAAACAAAGACGGAAAAGTTGTGGTGGTTGTGATGAATCAAACAGATAAACCTTATCAATATAATTTATGGATAGAAGGAGAAGCTGTTGAGGTGAATTCGCAAGAACATTCGATTAGCACAATCATTATTTCGTAAAAAAATAGAATAATTAAAGGGAAAATTATTTATAGTAAATTGCTTGACAAATTGACAACGTAAGAAGTTAAAGTCAAGCAATTTTTATTTAAAATAGAAGAAAATGAAATATTTAGTTGCCTTATTTTTAATGATAAGTTATACATATGCGCAGAAAACGATAGTATATGATAAAAAAAATAATTTAGCATTTGATATTTATTATCCGAAAAACTATAAAGAGAATCAAACCTATAATGTATTTGCTTGGGTACACGGAGGCGGATTTTCAGGAGGAACAAGAGCGGATAAAGAAGAAATTGAACGAATGAAAGATGCTCAAGAAAGAGGTTTCGTAGCTGTTTCTATCTCGTATAGATTATTGGCAAATTCTTCGGCTGGTTTTGGGTGTGATTTGCCAAAACAAGAAAAGTTGATGATTTTTAAAGAAGCCTCTTTTGATGTTTTAACTGCGCTAAATTTTATTCAAAATAATTCAAAAGAACTTAAATTCTCGATTAATAAATTAATTTTAGGAGGAAGTAGTGCAGGAGCGGAGACTATTCTAAATGCTTATTATTTGAGAGATTTATGGTACGGAAATCAATTCAATCAAGTTAAAATTGATGGATTAGTAAGTTATGCAGGAGCGATTGTAGACAATCGTTATGTTACAAAATCGAGTGTTTTGCCAACAGTTTATGTACATGGTTTAAGCGATGATGTTGTACCAGCTTACAATGCGCCACACAGAAGTTGTTTGGATAATCAACAAGGGTTTTTTCCTTTAAATGGTTCTGCTACTTTAGAAGATTTGAATAGAAAATATAGTCAGGCATCTTTTGCTATTTTCTCTAATTCAGGAAAACATGAATGGTCTGGATTAAGAAAGCAATATTTAGACGAAGTTTTCAATTTTATTAATCAATCAATAATTGGAAATAAAAAAGTAAATAATCGAATAATTGTTGACTAATAAAAATATAAGTACATGATAAATTATTTAATGATTATAAATATAAAACAAACAAAGAGCAAAATTTCTTCTGCTCTTTGTTAAATAACCTAACCAACTTTATACTATGAAAAATCTGTATAATCTTTAAACTCCTTTGTTACGAATCACAAATAAGAATTGTAAATTTAGAAATACAATTATTGTTTTAAATTGATGTAGATCAAGAAATAATAATTAAACAAAATGTAGAATCTGATTCAGTTTTAGCTAATGGAACAATGACAATCACTCGAAAATCTGATAAAAAAAACTACAGTGATAAATTTTGAAGGAGGAACAGCTTGTTAATTCTTAAATAAAAAGACAAAGCAATTTGCTTTGTCTTTTATAGTTAGTTTTTGAGGATAAAATTAGAAATGACTTCTACTAATTCTATATTTATTGGAAGTTCTGGGTTGTTGTAAGAAGATAAATCATCTTTTGAAGTAACATTTTTTAAAACGTGATTCATCCCTTTGATAATAACAGCAGATTTAGGAGATAGGTTTTTAGCGTTCTCCGTATCAACTTGAATATCCATATCACCTTGAATCACTAAAAAAGGAATAGTTAATTTATTGATTTCATTTACAGGATTATATTTAATCCAAGAAATTAAATAAGGTTGTACACTTTTACGAAATAATGAAGATAAATTAGGATTAATATTATTTACAGTATTTCCATTTTTCAAAGAATCTATAATAGCATACGATTCGGTTTTTAATTGTTCAGGAAGTAGATTTAATTGTTTTTTAAGTATTTGGTCAATAGATTCTCCTGCACCAGAAATCGAGATGAATTTGTCGACATTTTTTGAAGATGCAAGCATTCCAATTAATGAACCTTCGCTGTGTCCAGCTATTGAAATAGAACCAAATCTTTTATCTTTTTTTATGAAAGTTATCCAATTCCTTGCGTCCTCAACGTAATCATCAAATGTAAGTTTAGACTCGTCCAAATTAGCAATAGAACTTTCTCCGATTCCTCTTTTGTCATAGCGAATAGATGCAATTCCTTTTTCAGCTAAACTATGAGCTAAATATTTCAAAGAGTTATTAATCATCATATTATTGTTTCCATTTCTATCTGTTGGTCCAGAACCAGAAATTAATAAAACAATTGGTATTTTAGATTTTGCATTTTGAGGTAAACATAATGTTCCAAATAATTTAACTTGATTTTCGTTAAGTTGAATATCTGATTCTGTGAAATCATTTTTTGATTGACCAAAAACTGTAGAACAAATAAGTATAAAGAAAAATAAAACTTTTTTCATATTTTTTGTGGTATTAATAATGATAATATTGTGGTTAAAACAATGATAAATAACAAGGTAGCAATGAAAGCAAAAACTTGTTTTGTATTTTTCATGTTTGTAACAGTTTTGAAACCTATGTATAAAAAATAGAGCATTATACACAAGAAAAATATCGCGATAAAAGCTACAATTACAAGTACAATCATTGTTGGAGCTTCGTGCAAAACTTCGAGATTATTTGTTGTAACTCCTTTCAAAACCTTGTCCATACTTTTGTTGACAATTGGAATAAAATCCGTTATGAATACAATGTAATAAGCGATTCTTGAGATTAAAACAACGTTTACAATGTCTATAATTCGTGTTCTGTTATTGATGATTTTTCCTAAAATGTAAAATATGAGGATTGCAATTACTAAATTTCTCGTATTTTGATACAACAAATCGAGATAAGAATAAGAAATTCCATTTTTCTTAATGCTTAAAAAATCAGGGAAAAAAGATTCAGTAATATTGGCGATATAAGTGAAAAGGAAATGCGAAAATAGTCCAATAATGAACAGTATTTTTTCATCGAAATATGCAAATGGATTAAGGAGTTTCTTTATCATTTTTTAGTGTATTTATTGTGTTAACAAATTCATCTGGCTGATCGCAGCTCACCAAATATTTTACATTTTCTAATTCAATAGCAACAAGTTTTGTACGATTTTTTATATTGCATCGATAATTGTCCATAGATCTTCCTATCAAACCCATAAAACCTCTGCATCCAACGATTATCAAATTATTTTGAGATTTTCTTGTAATAATTTTTATTTCATTTATCGGAATAGTTATCGTTTTTATTTTTGAAATAAGATAAATATTATTCAAATCAACTTTAATTTTATTTAAAGAGATTAAATAATAATACGCAAACAATGGATAAATAATGATTGCATAAATCACCGCAACATATACTTCTGTTTCTTTAAACAATATTCCTCCAATTAAGATTAATAATACAATTAAAATAGCAGTTGTAACCTTAAAAAATAGCGACATCGATACTGAAAATTCTTTATTCATCGGACATTGTTTTTATTTTATTAATCAAATCATCTACTTTATTTCGCATGGTTGGATAGCTGACTTCAAATTCTTTCGCCATGTCTTTTAAACTTCCTGAGTTGACAAAGAATTGCATAATAAATGCTTGTTCTTCATTTGTAAGTTTCAGAAATAAAGGAAGTTCATAGTTTCCTACAACTTGTGTTTCGCAATGGTTGCAAATTAATTTTTCGACCGCTAATTCTTCGGCACAGCTGGGACATATAACAGGAAGTTTTTTCATTTGGTTAAATAATATTAAAATTAATTTTAATAAAGTTAAATGAAAGTTTAATTAATTCAAAATTTGAAATCATATTTTTTCAACTTTAATATTATTGATACATTTGCAACCTAAGTTTTAGTAAAATGAATTTTAAGAAATTAGCCCTTGCAGCATTGGCGTTAGGGACAACAGCATATATCGTTAATCACAATAAGAAAAATGTAAAATATAAACCTGCTCAAAATTTTGATTTAGGTGGATTTTTAGGGCGTTGGTACGAGATTGCACGTTTGGAAAATAAAGCACAAAAAGGACAAACAAATGTGACGCATCGTTTTAATTTGAACGAAGAAAATGGGCAATTGGAAGTGATTGTGCGCGGCTACAATGCGAAGAAAAAAGGGTGGGAAAAGATTGAAGGAATTGCAGCACAAGATATCGAAAATGTTGGGTTGTTCTCGACAACGTTTTTACCAATTTTAGCAAAAAAATTATATGTAATCGATTTTGATAAAGATTACAATAATGTATTAGTTGCAAGTGAAGATTATAAAAAGTTATGGATTCTATCGCGTAAGAAAGAGATTTCGGATAAGGTAAAAGACAGATTTTTTGATTCGGCAAAGAAAGTAGGATTTGATCCAAGTAAGTTAATTTGGCCTTCTCAAGTTCCGATTGCGAAATAAGATTATTTATTTTTAAGACATAAAAAAACCTCGAGAATTTCTCGAGGTTTTTTGTTTTATTATTTTTGGTTTTTCTTTTCCCAATCGATCGGGAAATTACAACTTTGGTATTCTTTTCCAATTTTAATGTAAGCATCACCAACTTGACGTTTTACCCAATCCATCAACAATGTACGTTCTTTATCTTGAACCGCAAATTTCTGAATTCTATAGTAATCATCTTGATAATTGATTTTATGCTCTGGATAAAATTTATTGATTTTTAAGATTCTTAAAGCTTTTCTGTTATCAAAATCATCTTCGAAAACTTGAGAAATATCTCCTTCATTTAATGTTGCAATTGCTGTAAACATTGGTAGAGGCAAAGCCATTTTCTCGAAACGATCGTCACCAGAATTTTGGTTCATGATATTTCCTGAGTTAAATTTTGTGTATTTATCATCAGAAAATCTTAATGCAGCATCTTTAAATGTCATTTTTCCGTCGTTAATTAAAACTCGAATTGAATCTAATTTATTATAAGCCTTTTTTATTTCGTCTTCTGTTGGTTTCAACGTAATCAAGATATGGCGCAAATCTAATTCTTGTCCACGACGTTTTTCTAACTTAATAATATGATATCCAAAATCAGTTTTGAATGGATCAGAAATTTCACCTTCTTGTAAGTTAAACGCCACCGCATCAAACTCTTTTACCATTTTACCACGAGAAACTTTTTTGTATTCACCTCCGTTACTTGCAGAACCTGGATCTTCTGAATATAAAATTGCTTTCGTTGCAAAAGAAGCACCTTCTTCAATTTCTTTTTTGATTTCTTTTAATTGATCAATAATCTTTTGTTGATTTTCTTGCGAAACTTCAGGATAAGTTACAATATGGCTAATCGAAACTTCGTCTTTTACGTCTGGTAACTCACCTTGGTGTTTTTCGAAAAACAAACGAACTTCTTCTGGCGTAGCATCAGCACCTTTTACAACCATTTCTCTTTTGTTACGTGCATAAATATTATCTTCTACGATATATTTAGTTTCGTTTTTCATTTCCGCCATTGTACGGAATCCGAAATAGTCTAAAATTTGTTTTTCTCCTCCAGCTTGAGCAATCCAACCTTCGATTTGGTTGTTTAATTGACGAGTTACCTCATCTTGTGTCACTTTGATTAAAGTATCTTGTTTTGCACGATCAACCAACATTTTGTCTAACATAATGTCATTTAGGAAATCACATTTGTCTTCGACTTGCATCCCTTGTTGTTTTGACATTAAATAATCTCGATCTACATCAGACTCTAAAACAATCTGATCTCCGACAACAGCAGCTATACCATCTACTTTAGCAAGACGTTTTGGTGTTGGTTTTGCTGTTTGTGCAAAAGTATTTACCGTAAATAATGCTGCAATTAGCAACATCATACTCGATTTAAATTTCATATACTTTAATTTCATTTTAATATTCTAAGCTCGATAAAAAAACTTACCGATGAGCAAATTTAACTTTTTTTGTTAAAGTCCAACATATTTTAATTTCCTTTAACAAAAGAATTGATTTTTTAGTTTATTGTTAAGATTAAACTAAGCCAAATGTACGCAAAGAAACATTCCAAGCAGATTCGAAATCAAAAAGATTCAAACCATGTTTTTCTTTGTGCTCATTTGCGAAACTAATTAATTTCTCGGTTGGCATATTTCCGACCATATCACTTTTTGACATTGGACATCCGCCCAAACCTTTTATAGCGCCATCAAAACGACGACAACCATTATCATAAGCGGCTTGTACTTTGGAATGCCATTCGGTATAAACGGTATGAAAATGTGCGCCAAATTCAATTTCTGGATAATGAGGAATCAAATTTTGGAACAAATCAACAATTGTTTTTTCGTCTGCAACACCAATTGTATCTGATAGATTGATTGAAGAAATTCCGATATCCGCCATTTTTTTAGACCATTCTTTTACGATTTCTTCATTCCAAGTTTCTCCATAAGGGTTTCCAAACGCCATCGAAAGATAAATTAACATATGTTTACCATTATCATTTGAGATTTGGTTGATTTCTTTCACCATTTCAAACGCTTCTTCACGACTTTTATTCGTGTTGAATTGTTGAAAATTCTCTGAAATAGAAAAAGGAAATCCAATAATATCCACTTTTTCGTGTTCTGCAGCTTTCATTGCGCCACTTTTATTGGCAACAACAACAGATAATTTCGATTTTGAATTGGTTTTATCAATATTATCTAAAACTTCTTTTGTGTCCGCCATCTGTGGAATCGCTTTTGGCGAAACAAAACTTCCACAATCTATCGCTTCAAAACCAACAGTCAATAAACGATTTAAGTAATCGATTTTCTTATCAGTTGGAATAAAATCTTTGCGTCCTTGCATTGCATCACGAGGACATTCAATAATTTTAAAAGTTAGCTCACTCATTTTTTTGGTTTATTTGCGCCTTAAAGGTAGATAATTTAGTAATTTTGACAAAAATTAAAACGCAATGCAAACAGAATGGAGAGAAAAGTTGGTAACACGCTTTTTGAAATATGTTAAAACTTACACTGAAAGTGAAGCTTTTTTAGATAAATTTCCAAGTACAGACCGTCAATGGGATTTAGCAAATTATTTGGTTGAAGAGTTAAAACAAATCGGTTTAGAAGATGTTTCAATAGATGAAAACGGGTATGTTTTTGGATATGTTCCTTCTACAGTTGATCACGAAGTGCCTACTATTGGTTTTGTTTCTCATATGGATACATCGCCAGATTTTTCTGGAGAAAATGTACAACCTCAAATTTGGGAAAATTACGATGGTGGAGATATCAAATTGAACGAATCAATGATTTTATCACCAAACGAGTTCCCTGAATTATCTCAATATAAAGGTCAAACAATCATTACAACTGATGGTACAACATTATTAGGTGCTGATGATAAAGCTGGTGTTGCTGAAATTGTAACAGCTGCAGAATATTTGATTGCTCATCCAGAAATTAAACATGGACGTATTGCTATTGGATTTACACCTGACGAAGAGGTTGGTCGCGGTGCAGATTTCTTTAATGTAGAGAAATTTGGTGCTGAATGGGGTTACACAATGGATGGTTCTGAAATTGGAGAATTAGAGTACGAAAACTTTAATGCTGCATCTGGAATTGTTACAATCAAAGGTAAATCTGTTCACCCAGGTTATGCAAAAGATAAGATGATTAATGCATCTAATATTGCGATGGAGTTTGCTGCACAATTACCAAACGACGAAGTTCCTGAATTAACTGATGGTCGTGAAGGATTCTTCCATTTAGCTAAAATCACAGGAAATGTATCTGAAGCAAAAATGGTGTACATTATCCGTGATCACGATATGGAGCAATATGAAGCGCGTAAAGCTTTATTCTTACAAATTGCTGCTGATATTCAAGAGCGCTTTGATCATGAAGTAATTACAGCAGAAGTTTCTGATCAATATTTTAATATGATTGAAAAAGTAAAAGAGAAATTTCAATCAGTTGAAATCGCAGAACAAGCTTTGAAAGACTGTGGAGTTACACCAAATATCAAACCAATTCGTGGTGGTACAGACGGTGCTCGTTTATCTTTTATGGGATTACCTTGTCCTAATATCTTTGCTGGAGGTCACAATTTCCACGGACCTTACGAATATGTACCAGTAGAATCTATGGAAAAAGCAACAGAAATTATTGTACGTATTGCAGAATTAACAGCTGAAGGAGCGAAATAATTCTTACAATATATCTTAAAAATAACTTAAGTTTTCTTTTTTGGTTTAAATTTTGTGTAATTTCAAATCAAATTAGAAAACTTTTTTATGAAAAATATCGTATTGTCAGCAGCCGCTATATTTTGTTCAACTTTTGCATTTGCGCAAGAAGAGATAAATGTTGGAGATTTTAATATCTTAAAAGTTTATGATAAAATTCCGGTTGAATTAATTTCTTCAAATGAAAACTTAGTAAAAATAGATGGAGTTAATGCAAGTGATGTTCAAGTTGAGAATAATAAAGGTGAACTGAAATTGAAAATGACAGGAACCAAATTGATGCAAGGAGGAGAAGCAACGGTTAAGGTTTATTACAAATCGTTATACGAAATTCAGGCAAGTCAAGGTTCTCGCATTTATTCTGATGATGTCGTAAAATCGCAAGCATTGTATTTGACGTCTAACGAAGGTTCATCTATCAAATTACCAATCGAAACATCAAAATTAGAAGTCAAAATAAATTCTGGTGCAGAAGTAATTTTAACTGGTGATACAGAATTTCAGACTGTAATTGCAAATTCTGGAGGAAAATATTATTCGAAAACATTAAATTCTGATACAGCAAGTTTAACAACAAATGCTGGTGGTGTAATAGAAGCGAGAGCAGAGAAATCTGTAGAAGCAAAAACTAGAGCAGGTGGAGTGATTGATATTTATGGTAATCCAACGCAGCGTAATCAGAAAAAATTAGCTGGCGGAAAAATTAATTTTAAATAATTAAAACTTTAACAATAATAGAAAAGCAACGATTAATTCGTTGCTTTTTTTGTTTGATACAACAAGTAAATCAATTCGACATATTTGCTATAACTTATCGTTCCTTCTTGATTATTTGCCTTCAAAAACTGATTATTTAATTCAGAAAAAGTATCGCTCGTAGCGCCTTCATATTTCAAATAATGTTTTAATTCGGCTTTTCTGTCTTGCTTTATTTTAGAATGCATATTATCCAATTCCATTTTCACAAAATACGGATCAGATTTGTAAATAGCGCCTAACAGTGTGTAAATACTTTTGTAATAAACAGAATAATTAATTTCAGGATTTTTAGATTTTGTGCCTAAATAATAAGCCAAAAAATTAGCTTCACTTTCTGATGCAAATCCCATTTGATGCCCATATTCGTGAAAAAGCGTAGCAGGTTGTTTCAAATTTGTATTGTATCGATTCAGATTTGCTTCTACCGTAAAAGGATTATAGTACCCCAAAATTCCCATATAATTTTGCATTTCCGAAATCCAAGATAATTTGTAATGTGTATCATTTAATAATCGATAATTTTTCAACCATTTTATATTTTTTACTTGAGATTGTAAAGCAAAAAACTCTTGGTTATACTCTTCTAAATCTGATTTGAATTTTATCGTTGTTGTCGAATCATTGTGTTCGATTAAATTTCTTGCTGATATTGCTTTATCAAGTTCGTAGCAATAGATTTTTTTCAGAATTTTAGGTTGAATAACGATTTTTTCTTTGTCAATCGTTAATGTTTCTTTTTTGTACATCACGCCCCAGGCAAACGTGTAAATAAAGTAAATACAATTTACAAAAATCATAATGTAATAAATTGAATGCGAAACTTTTTCTTTTGATTTAAAAAAACTTCGAATCAATTTAAAAATCAGTACAAAACCGATTATTCCAATGATTAAATAAAATAATTCTCCAACAGGAAAATGAACTGAATTTGTTATTCTTGTAATAAATCCTGAAATTGGAAATGTAAGATGATTCACGATAAAATCATCAACGCTTTCTATTGAAAATAGTACCGAAAATAAAATAATTTGAAATAGAAAGATAAGGATACTTCGATAAGTTTTATTCAACTTCTTTAGCATATTGATTGGCGATATAACTGATATAAATTAACTGAAAAGTGTGGTAAAGCATAATCGGAATCAAATAAATACCGATATCTCCCGTGAAAATAACCGCTGCAATTACCGAGCCATGAACCAATGATTTTTTAGTCGAACAAAATTGAATTGTGATATCATCTTCTCGATTAAAATTCATTTTCTTACCAATCCATTTTGAAAGTTTGAAAAAGAAAAAGAATAACGCAACTACAATTATGAAAACTGCCAACAACGGAAGAACGCCTAATTTTGTAAATAATCCATCCAAAAAAGTATGACTAAAACTGTTGTAAACAATAAGTACAATGGTTAGTTTATCTAAATTACCGAATTGCTTTTTATATTTATTGTAAAAGAACCCTAAATAAGGTTGAAGAAGAGCTCCGATAAAAACAGGTAAAATAATTTTAAGAACTAAATCCAAAAAAGTTCCTAATAAATCAAATTCACCATTACTTTTTGATAAAAACAAACTCATCCAAAGCGGTGTAACAACAATACCTATTAGTCCAGAAATACTTGCGTTAAAGATAGCACTTGGTATATTTCCTTTCGCAATAGAAACCATTACAACTGACGAAGAAACTGTACTTGGTAACGCGGCTAAATAAAATATTGCGACATACAGAGTAAAATAAATTGGGTAATTTTTTATGAAAGGATAGAAACACAAGACTAATAATGGAAAAAATATAAATGTGATGGATTGAATCAAGACATGCATTTTCCAATTTGCTAAATCCTTGAAAACTTCTTTCCAATTAAGTTTTAACCCATAAAAAAAGAATACTAGAATAACGCCAATATCAATTACTGTGTTCAGATTAAAATCTTTGTAAGACCACAAACTAATATCAGGGAAAAAATAGGCAACAACAATGGCTAGAAATAAAAATAGAATAAAAGGGTCGGGTAATTTGTTTAAAATTTTCAAAATCAATAAAATTTAAACAAAAATAATAAATAAGATTATAAACATTTATTAAATATTTATGACTTTACTTAAACACAGTAACTGTATAACGTTAACTATTTGTAAATTCAATAACTTTTTTTTATATTTGTACTTACATACCTTAAAACTAACTTATGAATACATGCCTACAGTGCAACCAAACACTATTTGGTCGAAAAGACAAAAAGTTCTGCAATGATTTTTGTCGTAATTCTTATAATAATAATCTTAATCGAGATAAAGTTGAAATTGTTCGTAATATTAATAACAGATTAAGAAAGAATAATCGTATATTGAAAACTTTATTAGATGAAGGAATTCGTTCGGTAAATAAAACCGAATTGAGTTTGAGAAACTTTGATTTTAAGTACATTACAAATGTAGATGAATCAAAAAACGGCACGATTTTTTATGTGTACGATGTTGGATACCAAGAGTTAAACGAAGAAAATTATTTATTATTTCAGGAATAAATTTTTATTTTTTTATTGAAAAAAGCGCGTCAACATGTTGATGCGCTTTTATATTTTAACTAAATCTATTCTTTTTTATTCGTTATATTTTATATGACTAATTTCTGTGGTAATTAAGTTTAACTTTCTAAAATAACTTAACTTTGCGCCACGATGAAAAAAGATATCAATCAACTTGATCCGAAAGAATTTATTCTGATTAAAGGTGCAAAATTGCACAACTTAAAAAACATTGATTTAGCGATTCCAAAAAATAAATTGGTCGTGATTACTGGGATGTCTGGTTCTGGCAAATCTACTTTGGCTTTTGATACGCTGTATGCGGAAGGTCAGCGTCGTTATGTCGAAAGTTTGTCGTCTTATGCACGTCAGTTTTTAGGAAAATTAGATAAACCGCAAGTTGATTATATCAAAGGAATAGCACCAGCAATAGCGATTCAGCAAAAAGTAAATTCAACAAATCCACGTTCTACAGTTGGGACAACAACAGAAGTTTATGATTATCTAAAGTTGTTGTACGCACGAATTGGAAAAACATATTCGCCGATTACAGGAGAATTAGTTCAAAAAGATTCGGTAACGGATGCGATTGATTATTTACAAACTTTTGGGGCTGAAACTAAATTTATTCTTCAAATAAAATTGGTTGTGCCAGAGGAACGTTCGTTTGCAGAGCATTTGAATATTCTTCAACAACAGGGGTTTACACGTTTGAGTGTCGATGGAAATCAAGTGAAAATTGAAGATTTAATTTCATTTAATTTCGAACCTCAACCCGAAAATGATGTTCATCTTGTCATTGATCGTATCGCTTTGCCAACAGAAGATGAAGAATCTTTTTATCATCGTTTGGCAGATTCTATCGAGACAGCTTTTTTCGAAGGAAAAGGAGAAATAGCGATTGTAAATGCAGAAGATAATTCGGTAAAATATTTTTCTAATAAATTCGAATCAGATGGTCTGATTTTCAATGAACCAACGATTCATTTCTTTAGTTTCAATAATCCTTATGGGGCTTGTCCAACTTGCGAAGGTTATGGGAAAGTAATCGGAGTTGAGGAAAATCTTGTCGTTCCAAATAAATCGTTGTCAATCTACGAAGATGCAGTTGTAGCTTGGAAAGGTGAGAAAATGGGTGAGTGGAAAAATCATTTTATCAAACTTTCTCAAAAAGTAGATTTTCCAATTCATAAACCTTATTTTGAGTTATCCGAAGAGCAAAAAGATTATTTGTGGCACGGAGATAATGATTGGGAAGGATTGGATGGTTTCTTCAAAATGGTTGAGGAGAATACATACAAAATTCAATATCGTGTAATGTTGTCGCGTTATCGTGGTAAAACAACTTGTCCGACTTGTAAAGGAAAGCGTTTGCGTAAAGAAACAAATTACGTGAAAATTGCAGATAAATCAATTAATGATTTGGTTGATTTACCTTTGAATGAGTTGAATGATTTCTTCACAAGTATTACATTTAATGAATATGACCAGCAAATAGCGGGTCGAATTATATACGAAATTAAGTCGCGTTTAACGTTTTTGTTAGATGTTGGTTTAGAATATTTAACGCTAAATCGTGCTTCGAATACGTTGTCTGGTGGAGAATCACAACGTATCAATTTAGCAACTTCTTTGGGAAGTAGTTTGGTTGGTTCGATGTATGTGTTAGACGAGCCTTCGATTGGTTTACATTCGCGTGATACAGCGAAATTTATTACGATTTTACATCGTTTACGCGATTTAGGCAATACAGTGATTGTGGTAGAACATGATGAAGATATTATGAAAGCTGCCGATTATATCATCGATATTGGTCCTGAAGCAGGAACAAATGGAGGTGAAGTAGTTTTTGAAGGAACCTATGATGAATTATTAAAAGGTGATACATTAACATCTAAATATTTGAACGGAAAATTAGAAATTGAAGTTCCTAAAAAACGTCTAAAATCTCCTAATTATCTAAAAATTATTGGAGCAAGAGAAAATAATCTAAAAAATATTGATGTTAAATTTCCTTTGAACGAATTAACTGTGATTACAGGAGTTTCGGGTTCAGGAAAATCGACGTTGATGAAAGATATTTTAGCACCAGCCGTTCAGCGTCATTTCGAGATTTTTGGAAATAAAATCGGTGATTTTGATGAGTTAGTTGGTGATTTGAAACAATTAGAAGGTGTTGAGTTAATCGATCAAAATCCAATTGGAAAATCTTCGCGTTCTAATCCTGTGACTTACGTAAAAGCCTACGATGATATACGAAATTTATTTGCTAATCAAAAAGCGAGTAAAGTGATGGGATTTCAACCAAAACATTTTTCGTTTAACGTAGATGGAGGACGTTGTGATACATGTAAAGGAGAAGGAACGATTACCATCGAAATGCAGTTTATGGCTGATGTAGAGCTGGTTTGTGAAGATTGCCATGGCGAACGTTTCAAGAAAGAAATCTTAGAAGTTAAATTCGAAGGAAAATCGATTTCAGATATTTTAAATCTAACAATTGATGAAGCAATTGACTTTTTTGCAACGCATCAACAAAATAAAATTGTCGAAAAGCTGAAACCATTACAAGATGTTGGTTTGGGTTATGTAAAACTTGGGCAATCGTCGAATACGCTTTCTGGTGGAGAGGCACAACGTGTGAAGCTGGCTTTTTTCTTGACGAAAGGAGAAACGACAAATAAAACCTTGTTTATTTTTGATGAGCCTTCTACAGGTCTGCATTTCCATGATATTCAGAAGTTGATTAAAGCATTACGTGCTTTGATTGATTTGGGACATTCGGTTTTTGTAATCGAACATAATATGGATATTATCAAAGTTGCCGATTGGGTGATTGATCTTGGTCCAGAAGGAGGGAAGAAAGGCGGTTATTTGGTTGCCGAAGGTACGCCAGAAGAGATTGTCAAAGTAAAAGAGTCCTACACAGCTCAATTCTTAAAAGAGAAATTATAACAGAAATAAAATAAATTATTAAAACCGAGTTTAGTTCGGTTTTATTTTGCGTTACATTTTGGGTGATGATAAACAGGGAAATTGCACGAATTCGCAATAAAACACAATTCGTTTGCTTTTTTATGAAGTGAAAGCGCCAACTCGATTTGTGATGAATTAGAAATAATGATTTCAGGAAATAAATCTACTTTTATAATTTTTCCACTTCCATCAGGATTCACTTGCAATGTGGCCTCCGAATGATCTTGGTAAGAAATTACTTCGATTTTATGTTGTGTACAACAATATAAATACGACATCATGTGACAAGAGGTCAAACTACTCAAAAGCAAATCTTCTGGATTGTATAAGTTTGGATCACCTTTGAAAGTTTTCGCAGCAGAAACTTCTAAATCAGGTTTTCCTTCAATCGAAATGTAATGACTTTTTGTATAAATTCTGGTTGAAGAATCTGTTTGAGGCTCTTTCTTAATCCAATTTAGGGCAACTTTAAATAAATGATTCAAGGCTTAATTTTTATCAAAAATAATCTTTTCTAAAAGAAAAACACAACTGAGAATCCTCAATTGTGTTTTCAAAAAATGTTATAATTTATCTACTATTTACTTTCTTAAATAGACATTTCCATATTTCGAAGAAAATTCTTGCAATGGCTGTTTACCTACGTTTGCTGCAATTACAGAATGAAAATTATCTGATTTTATAGTTTTGATTGCAAAATCTAGATTCGTGTACATCTTCCCAAAAAAAGTTTCCACTTTTATTTCTCCAATTTGTTTTGCATTCATTGTTGCATCTACACTTCCATATGTTGATTGTGCAATAATCGGTGCATCAAAATTGATAACTTCAATTGTTCCATACGTTGATTCGATAGTCGTTTTCATATGTTCAGGAACTTTGATTTCCAATGTAATATCCATTTGTACACCTGTAGAAACCGAAGAGGATTTAATGTCATTTGCATCAATATATTTTTGATAGTCCTCTTTGGTTTGAAATTGTTTTTTCTCACTACCAAAAGTCGCTGTCACCTGATGTGGAATATCTTCTAGTTTTACAACTTTACCTTCGATGGTTTTTCCTTGACTGTTTTTGCTTTCAGTTAAGTTGAAATTCGAGTCATTTTTACCATTATTGATATTAACATTTCCAGAGATACTCACTTCGTTTTGTTTCCATGTTGTGATTTTAACGATTTGTGGATAATCAAATTTTAATGTTAATTCTTGACCTTTTTCAACTGAAAAATTCTTCTGAATTTTTGTTTGAGCGATTGATAAATTTGCCAATAAGCCCACTGCTAAAGATAAAATTACTGTTCTCATAACGCTCTCAAATATATTTTACTATAATCTGATCTGAAAAGGAAACTTGTTCCTCCGCCATTTAATGTTCCTGTTGCTTGATTGTTAATTTTTATCATTTCAGATGATTTATCAACTGTTTCTAATTTTAACGATAATTCAGGTGCAATCAAAATATCACCAAACGAAGTTGTTAATTTTACATTTGCTTTAGATGATTTCGGAATTGAAGCATCCACGTGACCATAGATAGATACAAGCGACAAAGGACCTTTTACATTTTGACTAAATTTAGCATCGATAGAACCATAAATCGTGTTGATTGTTGCAGGTCCTGTTACATTTTCTAACACTACATTGTTGTAACTTGCAGTTGCTTCAACTTCGTTTTCGATATTTTTGAATGTAATGGTACTTCCAAATTGAGATTGATGATTAAATGAAATTGTTACACCTTTTGGAACTAAAATTTTGATATTTGGAGGTGTCATTTGTTGTAGTTGTTTTACCTCGATTATACCATTTTTTTCTACAACATTTATTCCTAAATCAGTGTTGTCCTCAAGTCCTAATGAGTTGATCGAGCGCAATCCTTTTGCTCTTTCGTCATTATCTCGCGATCTTGTTTTTGTAGAAAAAACAATTTCGTTTCCGTTGTAACCTTCTACTGTTACTCGTCCAAGATCAAGGTTCATTTTTCCTTTACTTACAGCTAATTTGTACGTTTTCGAATTATCTTCATTCGCACTTTTCGATTCATTTTGTGCAAAAGTGTACGTAGACATCATCATAAAAGATGCAGCTACCAAAAATATTTTTCTTATCATTTTTTGATTTTTTTGTTAATTATTATTTTCTAAAAAGAACCGCGTACGCTTCGTCTTTCACAAACGGTTTTGTTGTAGGATCCAACACCATTTCTTGTAATTTATTTGTTAATTTCAAATCGATTTGATCGTTATTGATATGCGCAATCATTCCTATTAATTCCATTTGTACCATCGGATCATCTTGTTTCATAAAAATGTCTGTTAACTCTTTTGAAACGTCCGATTTAGGTAATTTTGAAGCAAGCGCTTCGAGTGCATTTAGTCGCACAATTGTATTGTTGTCATTTAAAGCTAAGTGGTATAAACTCTCTTTCAAATTGTGATCAATACTTGGTAAATCAGTTATTTTTGCAATTGCATCAATACGATTACTTGTTGATTCTTGATCATTTAATGAACTTAAAATTTCATTTTTAAGTGCTTCATCTATACCAATTAGTTCTTCTTTTGGTTGAACAATTTTTTCAACTTTTTTCTCTTTCTGAATTGTTACAAACTGAATTTCTTTTTTATTTTGTTCAGTTTTAATTTCAGTTGGATGAACAATTTCTGGTTGAATTTCTTCTACTTTTTTAACCTGCTTTTCTTTTACAATTTCAATTGTTTTTGGTGAATTTACTTGATCATTTTTTAATAAAAAATATCCACCAACACTCAATAAAACAAGCGCAGAAGCAGCAATACTCCAATTTTGAATTCTCCATTTCTTAGGCTGTTCAATTACCAAAGTTTTTTCTTCCTGTTTAGGAATCTCAGCCTGAATTCTTTTCCATAATTCTGCAGAAGGTTCTTTGTTTTCAAAGGCTTCTCTGTTTTTTTCGATATGTTTTTTTAAAGAATCATTCATTGCAAACGGTTTGTTGTAAGGTTTCGTAAATTTTCTTTTTTGCACGATGATATTTACTTCTCACCGTGTTGTGGCTCAATCCCAAAAGTTGAGCAATGTCTTCTTGCGGCATGTCTTCGAACAGAAATAGATTCACAATTGTTCTTGTATCCGTTGGTAATTCTTCAATTGCTTGTTGCAATTCTTCAATTTTACCATCCAACATTTGTTTTTCTTCCATGCTTTCTTCGCTGTCATCAATAATATTTGCTCCAGCAACATCAGAAAAATAAACTTTGTTTTTTCGTAAATGTGAAATTGATTTATTAATCGCAACTCTACTGAACCAAGCACCCAAATTTTCGATGTTTTTCAACTTTTGAATATCAGAGAAAAGTGAAATAAAAATTTCTTGTGTCAAATCTTCCGCATCAGAAACTTCTGTGACCAAACGATAAACAGAATTGTAAACTGATTTCGAATAGCGATGATAGAGCTGAGTATAGCCAGCCTCTACACCAGATTCGCACCAATCTAATAGTTGTTTATCATTTATTGAAAAATTTTCTTTCTCCAAAATTTTCAAGGTTTCATTGTTGTTTCTATTGTATAGACGCAGCAAGTTTTTGAATGTTGCATCAATTTTTAAAAAAGTTTTTGAAATTTAACAATTATTGAATTATTCACCCTGATTTTCAGTGATAATAAGCAAAATTAAATTTCTAAAATTATCCTATTCATCTATATTCTTGATTATTTTTCTATTTTTGTTAGACACATAGTTAGTCGAAATTGAATATGAAAAAAATAGTTATCATCTTATCTTTGGTTGTAGGAGCCAAGTCTTTTGCGCAAGAAATTGAAGTCAAAAATCTTAAAAAACACGTTTATTTTTTGGCTGATGACAAAATGAAAGGAAGAGGAACTGGAAGTGAAGAAAATTTGAAAGCTGCAAAATATATTGCAAAAGAATTCAAAAAATATAAACTTCAACCTTTAGGAGAAGATGGATATTTTCAAGGATTTGAGGCGAAGGTAAAAAAAGTAAAAGTTGTTGACAGTATTCGTTCTGCAAAAAATGTGATTGCTTTTTTAGATAATAAAGCGGAGAAAACGATTGTGATTGGTGCACATTACGACCATTTGGGAGAAGGAAAGCAAGGAAGTTCTTTGGCGAAAGATAGTTATGGAATGATTCACAATGGTGCTGATGATAACGCTTCTGGCGTTGCTGGTTTGTTAGAATTGGCAAGATTTTACAGTAAAAATAAAGTGACAGAACCTGTTAATTTTCTATTCATTGCTTTTGGTGCAGAGGAATTAGGTTTGGTAGGGTCACGTTATTTTGTGAAACATCCAACGTATGATTTATCGAAAGTGCATTGGATGTTAAACATGGATATGATTGGTCGTTTGAACAAAGAATCTGGCGTTTCAATTATAGGTTATGGAACTTCTCCAACTTTCGAAACAATTTTTAATGAAATTAATCCGACTGATTTTGTTAAATTTTATACAGGTTATGAAGGTAGAGGCGGTTCGGATCAAACTTCGTTTTATGAGAAAGATATTCCAGTTTTATTTTTCCATACAGGCGGTCACGACGATTATCACAAACCAACTGACGATGCAGATAAAGTAGATTATGAATCGTTGAAAGGAATTCTTAATCTCGAAAAAGCTGTGATTGAGGAAAGTTTTAAAATTGAAACGATGCCGTTTAGAAGCACTGATAAAACTGAAAAATAATTGATAAAAATCTAAAATTATTTTTTTTCAATCCGTATTTTTGCAACAAATTTCAACGATTGAAAACGGATCTTTTATTAATCACACCACCTTTTACGCAATTAAATACACCATATCCTGGAACAGTTTATTTAAAAGGATTTCTAAACACACTTTCATATTCAACTTTTCAAGCTGATTTAGGTTTAGATGTTATCTTACAATTATTTTCAAGAAAAGGTTTAATTGATTTATTTGAATTTATTCAAAATCAAGAGATTGAATTAGGTGATAATAGTAAAAGAATGGTGATGTTAAGCGACGAATATATCGCAACTATTGATCCTGTTATCCGATTTTTACAAGGAAAAAATTCGACCTTAGCTGATTCAATTATTCAAGATGGATATTTACCAGAAGCTTCTCGTTTTGCAGAAGTTGAAGATTTGGAATGGGCTTTTGGTTCGATGTCTTTTCAAGATAAAGCGAAGCATTTGGCAACGCTATATTTAGAAGATTTATCGGATTTAATCATTGAAGCTGTTGATGAAAATTTTGGTTTTTCTCGTTATGCTGAACGTTTAGGAAGATCGGCAAATTCTTTTGATGAATTGTATCAAGAATTACAGAAAGCCCCAACTTATATTGATAAAATTACACTTTCGGAATTAGAGAAATTAATTCAGAAAACGAATCCAAAAATGATTGGTTTTTCGGTTCCTTTTCCAGGAAATTTATATTCGGCTTTCCGTTGTGCGCAATATATTAAAGCAAATTATCCTGAAATTGTGGTGGACATGGGCGGAGGTTTTCCAAATACGGAATTACGTTCTTTAAGCGATCCACGAGTATTTGAGTTTTTCGATTTTATTACATTAGATGACGGTGAAGCGCCAACTGAACAATTGTTAAAATATATCAATCAAGAAGTTGAAATTTCTGATTTAAAAAGAACTTTTGCACTTCAAAATCAACAAGTTTCTTATATTAACAATCAAACTATTCGTGATTATAAATTTAGCGAAGTTGGAACGCCAGATTATACGGACATCAAATTAGATCAATATATTTCTGTCATCGAAGTGGTTAATCCAATGCATCGTTTGTGGAGTGATGGACGTTGGAACAAGCTGACGATGGCACATGGATGTTATTGGGGAAAATGTACGTTTTGTGATATTTCGTTAGATTATATTAAGATTTATGAACCAATTGCGGCAAAACAAATTGTGGACAGAATGGAAGAGTTGATTGAAACTACTCAAAATACAGGTTTCCATTTTGTTGATGAAGCTGCTCCACCAGCATTAATGCGAGAAGTTGCGTTAGAAATTCTTCGAAGAAAATTGACCGTAACGTGGTGGACAAATATCAGATTCGAGAAAAGTTTTACTTACGATTTGTGTCGATTACTAAAAGCTTCGGGCTGTATTGCGGTTTCTGGTGGTTTGGAAGTAGCTTCGGATCGATTGTTAAAACTAATTGATAAAGGTGTGACCGTGGAACAAGTTGCAATTGTGAATCGTAATTTTACTGAAGCTGGAATTATGGTACATGCGTATTTGATGTATGGTTTTCCGACACAGACGAAGCAAGAAACCATTGATAGTTTGGAAATGGTGCGTCAAATGTTTGAATTAGGAATTCTTCAATCAGGATTTTGGCATCAATTTGCGATGACAGCACATAGTCCAGTTGGGTTGAATCCAGAGAAATATCAAGTGATTAATCATAGCACCGAATTAGGAACTTTTGCAAATAATGATATGATTCACGAAGAGAAATCAGGTTTAATTCATGATCAGTTCTCGTATGGATTAAAGAAATCATTGTTTAACTATATGCACGGTGTTGGTTTTGAGTTGTCGCTGAATGAGTGGTTTGATTTTAAAGTTCCGAGAACGTCAATTCAACCAAATTATATCGAAACAGTTTTGAATAATGAAACTTTTGTAATGTATAAACCAACGCAAAAAGTAGTTTGGTTAGGAGGTAGACCACAAATAGAATTTGTAACGAAAACAAAAAAAGGAAAAACTTTTGAGAATGCAGTTTTACAATTTCATACCAAACAAGATTATCTTGAAATTGTTGTAGACAAAGAGATTAGCGAATGGTTGGTTGATTTTATTCAATACTTGAAAGAAAGTCCAAAAGCAGTTTCCTATCAACAAATGAAACAAAGTTTTGAAGAAAAAATACAAACCGATTTTGAGATTTTTATTTATTCAAAACAAGCCGAAAAATTAAAAGAAACAGTTTTACTGATTGTATAAACATAAAAAAACCTTGAATTATTCAAGGTTTTTTTTTTAGTAGATATGAATTTGTATCATTTTTGATTAAATGATTTTAAAGAATCATCAGAATTAAACATTCTTTGGTATAGAATCTAGTTCTTTAGTTTCTATAATGTTTGGAGCAACTTTTTTTAATAATGTACTACGGATTAGTATCAATATTTTTCATGTTTAATAAAATTAAAACATATATAGATTTTACTTTACTTTAACCAACTCTACACGTCTATTTTTAGCTTTATTTTCTTCTGTATCATTTGCTACCAATGGTTTTTCAGCTCCGTATCCTATAGCAGATAAACGTGTTTTATCAATACCTAAAGCAATTAGTTTTTGCATTACAGCATTTGCACGATCATTAGATAGTTTTTTGTTATGCTTAGCGTCGCCAGAATTATCAGTATGCCCTTCAATTGATATTTTTAATGTGTTATCTTTCTTTAAGGCATTTGCAATTTCAGTCACAATCTCATCACCTTCTTGCGTGATTTTTGCTTGATCAACATCAAAATTAATATATAAAATAGATTTTCCATTCTTAGTCAAATCCTCAGCAATTTCGTCTGCTGTTACTTTGGTGATAGTTTGCTTAAAGTCTGTTTCTTGTAGTACATTAAGCGAAGCACCAGCATTGTTAGAAAGGTATTGTATATATACATTTCCTTTATCTTTTGTACGTAATACCCAAAACTTCATATTTTGTCCAGCGTATCCCATATCACCTTCGCCTCCTTTATTCGGATCTTGTTTATTGTAACGCTCATATTCTTCTTTGGTTATTTCACCATCAAACACTTTAACAGCCCCGATAGATTGTAAATAATCAGCCATACTTTTTTCAAAGAAATGTTGCGAAAATTCTTCTCCTTGTTTAGGTGAAACAAAAGTTTTATACAACTTTCCTTCAAAAGGTGTCATAACACCGTTAATAGGAAAAAAACATATGTCAAATTGTTTTACCAAAGGTTTGTTCATTTCTTTTAAACCTTGCGGAAGATTTATGAAAGGAAAATCTCCAATATCAGCTGTTGAAAATGGAATTTTGCTGATGTCAAATCCATTATTAGCAACCGTATTTTCTTGTTTTTGATTAGTATCTACTATAACATTATCCGTTTTCTTTTCTTCTGTTTTGTTGTTACAAGAAACAATCAAAGTAGCTGCAATCGCTACAATAAATAGTTTATTCATCGCTGTTCAAATATTAATTTTATAGTATTATTTGAGATAAAAATACTATAAATTATTATCATACAGTTATTTATTTGCGTAATTTTTTTAATCTTTTATTTAGATCTTTATTAAAAGTCATCCTCTTTCATTCAAATTTGTTTAATATAATTCAATTGTCGTAAGTTGGTTACTTCAAACAAGTTATTTAGTATTTTTAGTCGATTTCAAAGCCCATATAATTAGTAAAGGTTGCATGAATAATCGTGCTAATCTTTTTTGATCTGTATCCAATCCAAAACCATCTCTTTTGTTTTTATATTGAGCCCAGTTTCCAGGAAAAACAGCCCCAAAAAAACAAGCTGCTATTTTTCCAACTATTTCTTTTTTACTATCTGGAGCTAAAACAATCGTACTACCCAAGGCTATTTCTGCAATTCCCGAATACACAACTGTGTCATCTTTGGGTAAAGGAACCCAATTTGGTACTTGTGCCTTGAATTCTTTTCTAGCTATAGTTAAGTGAGCAATTCCTGCTCCAATCAAAAAAGCTCCTAAGGTATATCGTGCGATGTTTTGTGTCGTGTTATTTTTCATGGTATTCATTTTTAGAATGTTATTATTCAATAATGAATCAAAAATCGTACAACTAACACTTAATGGGTTTTGAATAGGTGAAAAATCAAGATTTTTTATTTGAAATTTATAGGGAATTAATTTATTATGTTTTACGCTTAACTTTTTACGTTTTTTTCTTTCTTGCTGTCACATTTATTATGTTGAAGAATAAGATGAAAATTGTTTTAAAACGTTTAACTTCTTGATATAATTTTCTACATTACATTTCGAAAATCACTCGAAGTGATGAAGTACAGAACCGAATCCTCTAATTTTCTAACCACAATAGAAACATAGTTTTTTTTATTTTAGAAATTGTATAGTTCAGTAAACTGAAAAATATCGATTTATTTACTATGATTAAAACATTTCGATTCTAAATCGTCGGATTTTTAAATCCTTTTTCAATATTCAAAATCCTTTTTTTACAATGAATTTATAAATCGTCATTGCTGAAAAGTCGAGTGTCAATTCGGCGTAAAGAGCGTTAAAAATGATTTATGTTCGCATTTCATATGCGAATGTTCTAAAGCATTTAGCGAGTAGCCGTTATTGACCGACTTGTAAGCACAGACTTGACTTTTTTGGTTCGTTTTTGTGTCAAGACAAAAATGAACATATAATTATTAATCAACTTGTAACAATTTTACCTAAGCTCCACAGGAGCTTCTCCTTTTAATTTCAAATGTTTTTTCATCAAGGAAAAAAAGAATGTAAAATTCTTTCTATCACTTTTTTATGAGCAAAAAAGTAATCAAAAAACTCTTGGCTGTAAACCTCTCTACTAAAAATGTTCTCATTCCACTAAAGATTTTACAAACCCTACGGGCTAAAACCTTTTTAACGTTGCACTCAACCATTTTCTTAACGTGAGAGTTTTAATGCCGGTTTTTCATCCTTTTTCAATACTCAAATTCACTATTTAACAACGGATTTTAGAGTCGACATACGATTTGCAGACGAGTTTCAATCCATTGAAACAAGCGTAAAAAAGATTAGTGAGCGTATGCGAATCATTTAATCTTTTTAGTGCGTGAGATGGTAATTGAACGTCGAAAATCGCGGTCTTGACTTTTTTGGTTCGTTTTTGTGTCAAGACAAAAAATGAACGTAATAAAATAATTATCTTCTTATTATCGTAAATTATGATCAGAACCTCATTCTTAATCTTAAATACATACTACTTTTTACATACTACAATTCTTACATCTCAATTCAAAAATCGTTTACATACATTCTACTGCCACTATGTTGCCTTTATCTTGCCTTGATGTTGGGAGTATCCTGCTACTACTTAGAGATGAAAATGTTGTTTACGTTTTTCTTTTTAATTGTCTTTGTTCAAATTGAATTTCAATTGTTTTATATATTCATAAGGGCGAAATGAGGTTACTTGAAAGAATACATTCGAAAATTGACGAGAAGATGAAAAACCTACTAATTCTGCTAAGTCACCAATTGAATGTTGATGATACTGATCTGAATCCGTCAGGAGATGAAGAACATAATTTATTCGAAGTTGATTGATGTAATTTGAAAAATTAGTTCCTTTTTCTGAGTTAATAATCTTTGATAAATATGCAGAATTGGTTTTAAATGATTTTGCTAATTGAGCCAAGGTTAAAGTTTTCTGTACAAATAAGTGATTCATTTCAAAATCATTCAACTGATTCAAAATATGATTTACAACTTCAGTCGGAATCTCAATAACAGGAGGTTCTTTTACTTTCTTTTTATCTATCGTAAGCTGTTTGAAAAAACGATTGTAACTATACAATACCCCGATTGAACATAAAATGATCACAAAACCTATCAAAATAGGGTAGATGGTGATTTTGAATTCAACATTTTTCTTCAACTCTAATAATTCTTTTTCATCATATTCTTTTTGGAGAATAGGAGAAAGCTTTACTATATTTTGCTGAGTTAAATGATCTAGTTTTAATAACTGATTGATATAATACAATTGATTTGGGTAATTACGATTATTTTCAGAATTATCGATTAAGGCTTCGTAGGCAGCACGAACATCGCTATCTAAAAAATCATATTCATTAAAAAGTTGATCTATTTTTTCAAAATATATAATTGCTTTTTGTACTTCATTTATTGCCTCGTAAGATTTACCAATATAAAAATAAGCCAAACTCAGTGTATTAGAATCGTGGTTATTTTTTAAATAATCTAATTCATTTGTTAGCGTGGTTATAGACTGTTGATACTCTTTTTCTAAGTAGAATTGAATTCCTTTTAAATAAGTAAAATAATGAATAAAATAGTCGTTTTGCGAATCTTGACTTAATTTCAAACCTATATGATTAAGTTGATTAGCTTCTTTGTATTTATGTTGAGCCTGTAAAATTTGAACGGAATAATAAAGGCTATTTAAATAATAAGCTTGGTGATTGACATCTGAACTATTATTTTCAAAGTAAATAATGCATTTCTGAAACAATAGTTCCGCTTCACTAAACTTTTTTAATTGAAATTTAATTAAAGCAACATTAAAAAGGACTTTATGCGTTAAATAGTTGGATGATTTCTTATTCAATTTCTTTTCAGCTAATAAATAATTTTTTAAGGCTGGTTGAAATTTCTTGAACTGATAATGAACCAATCCTTTCGAAAGAAAACTTTGAACAATCAAATCATTATTCCTTGTCTGTTGAGCAACAACTATCGCACTATCAGCATATTTTAATTTGGTTGCATAATCCTGTGAATAGTAAATAGCTTCTTTATAGCCATAGAATAAAGTTTCGCCATCATTACTAATCTTAGCCTTTAGGATATAAGCATTAATGTATTTCCAAACTTCGGGATTGTTCTTATCGGTTTGAAATGAATCAATTCTCTGAACTAGAAAATCATTTGTTTGTGTGCTTAGTTGATCAATTGCATAGACATTTTCGATGTTTAAAATAAGCCATAAAAATCCAATTAGAAGAGGTATAGATGTTTTCATAAGCATTGTTTTTTTAGATGAAAACAGTAGTAGATTTCCATGTAAGTTACTTATTTTAATCGAATTAGGTTTGTAAATTACCACAAATCACTAATCGATTACATCATGAAATGTATGAATTTATAAATTTTACATATTTATACAGCGTAGTAGCGTATCTTTTTCATAGTAAATTAAAAAATTAACATTTGGTAATTTGCTAATTATTAATAATATAAACGATTACAGGTGACACTTTTATAAAATCAACATAGTCTTTATGTTTTTGACGTGCTTCTTTATTGTTTTAATCATTATGCCTTCTAATTTTAAGCTAAGAATATAAATAATCCTAAAAAACACGACTATGAAAACAAAAACTTATTTATTCATTAGCATCATTAGTTTCCTATTTTATCAATGTATAGAGGAGGAGGAAGCTCCACAATTAAGATCAGATGGTTTATCTGTTGTAGAACAAAAACGCGAATCAGATTTACATATAGAATTGGATAGTATCGTTACTGCTGATTCTATTCAAGAAGAAGCTGATCCACCAAAAGATAAAGATCCTTACATCAAACGTACTGAAGAAGGAGGTGAGTAGTTCACTTTAAACCTTAAAACACATTAAGATGAGAAAATATTTTCCTTTTATCCAATCACTCATCTGCTACCTATTTATTGTGTTGTTTATTTATGCGGCGGTAAGTAAGCTGATGGATTTTGAGAATTTTCAAATTCAATTGGCACAATCACCTTTATTGAGTGTTTACGCAGGATTTATTTCTTATGCAGTTATTATTGCGGAAATAGTGATTGCATTATTGCTTTGTTATAAAAGATGGCGATTAATTGGGCTTTATGCTTCGTTCGGATTAATGATAGCATTTACAGTCTATATTTATCTGATATTAAATTACAGCGATTTCATTCCATGTTCCTGTGGCGGTATTTTAGAAAAGATGGGATGGAAAGAACATTTAATTTTTAATGTAGTCTTTGTTGGTCTTTCCATCATTGCTATTATGATTACAAGAGAAAGTGTAAAACGAAAGCTTTTCTTGAAATTAATTGTAATTGGTATTTTGAGTGCGGGTTGTGTTGTTATTTTATTCTTACAATCAGAAGCAAAGATATCTAAACAGAATCCATTTATTCGAAAATATTTGAAAGATATTGTGATTGGTAAACATTCTTATAAGCTTAAAAGTAATTCACACTATTTTATTGGTGCTACAAATAATAAGCTGTACTTAGGAGATCGATTTGCACCTCTTTATGTAACGGAAATAGATTTAGATAATTATCAATCCCGTGAGCTAATAATTAAAATAGACCAAGACGACTTTCCTTTTCGTACAGTTAAAATATTTATTTCATCTCCACATTTCTTTTTAGTAGATGGAACTGTTCCTGTAATCTTTAAAGGGGATATCAAAACATGGGAAGCTAAAGTATTATCAACAGATCCAACCCTTTATTTTTCGAAAGCTGTTATAAGTTCAACAGACGAGTTATTTGTCCGTAAGCAAGATTTTAAAACAAAGCAAAATATACTAGCACGATATAATTTAGCACCTTCTGTTCAACAATTTACCACTACATCAATATTAGGGGAAGCAACACAAGGGATTTTTGATACAGATGGCATTCCGTTGTTTGATTTAAAACAAAATAAATTTCTATATGTATACTATTATCGAAACAATTATACAGTTGCGAATAAAAATTTAGATGTAATCACCAGATCTCATACAATAGATACCACCCGATTAGCACCACTTAAAGTTATAACGAATCAGCAAAATCAGCAAAAATTATTAAATCCCAATAGTGTAGTAAACCGCTTAGCAGCAGTAGATAATGGGTTATTGTATATAAATTCTACTAAAAAAGGACAATTTGAAGATAATCAAGTATGGAAACAAGCTTCAGCAGTAGATATATATAATTATCAAAAACAATTGTATAAAGGCAGTTTTTATCTCTATGATGTTGATCGTCAAAAAACAAATGAATTTATTATTAACAACAATAATTTATATGCAATTATAAAGAATCAACTGGTTGTATATACGCTTAATACGAAAATCATACAATAAACTATCGGCCGATAGCAGGAGGATAACCGAACACCTGTATAATATAGTAGGTTAAAACCAAAAAAAATACAAAAAATGAAAAATTTAAAACTTCAAACAGTATTGCCTATTGCAGCATTTTTATTGGCTGGAATAGGAGCGTTTGCTACACAGCAAACAAAAAGCAACGAATCTATCAAAGATGCTGCTTTAATCGATGGATTTATTCGACATAGTTCGTCTACAGATTGTGAAGAAATTAAAGTTGATTGTACACCTGTATCTACAGATCAACTTTGTATGACAGAAGAAGCAACTCCACAGCAAGTTTGGCAAAAAAATGGTGTTGGCCAGTGTGTTTTAGAATTATATAAACTAACTAATTAAAAATAGAGGTTCCGAAAGGAACCTCTTCTTTTTTGTAAGTTATTTAATCCAACTACTTTTTGGTTCGTTTTTCAAATAAAAAGCAAACCATTGTTCTATTCTCCTTGTCAAATCTGTTTGATCTTCTTTACTTGTAACAAAATGTCTTGCTTCAGGATAGCGTAACATAACAATCTTTTTTTTGAGTTTTCTCAAAGCGGTATAAATTGTCATCGTTTGTTCTGGAGGTACAGTAGCATCATTTTTACCTGTCCAACTCAATATTGGTGTTGTGATTCTACTTGCATGATACAAAGGAGAGTTTTTTATATAAAGTTCGGGCGCTTCAAAAAATGGCTTTTTTATTCTAAATTGAAAATTTTCATAGCGCCAGCTTTCTGTTTTTTCGTAAGGTTCATTCCAAAAATAGTCTTTTACCAAGTCAAATAAACTTGCTCCCGTAACAGCAGCACTAAATAAATCGGTTTGTGTAAGTATAAAATTGGTTTCATATCCTCCAAATGACTGTCCAATCAATCCTATTTTTCCTTTTTCAGCTACGCCTTCATCAATTAGTTTGTTCAGAACCCCTACAACTGAATTTGTAGCAGATGCACCAGTAAAACCTTTATCATATACCATATCAGGAAGTACAACAATATAACCTTGTTGCGTAAGATTCGATACATTAAATCCTATGTTGTTATACATCGATGGATTGTGGTATTCTTTTACTGTTTGTGACAAATTTTCGTAGACACGAACTATAACAGGATATACATTTCCTTTCTTGTAATTTGGTGGATAAAATATAGCAGCTTTTAATTTTTTTCCATCTATAGTTGTGTAATGCAATAATTCTGATGTTCCCCAATCATAAAGATAATGTTGTTTATTCGTTGTGAATAATTGTATTGGTTCACTTTTAATATCTTTTTTATACCACAATTCTGGTGGTAAATTATAGGCTTCTTTTAAGTAAATAAAATCTGTTGTTAACTTGGCTTGTTGCAACTTTGTATATAAAAAATCATGACTTGTCAATAGTAAATCAATTGTATGATTTGGTTTTAATATGGCATAAGATTTAATTCTTGTATTTAGATCATTTATAACCAATCTGTTGTTCTTAGTTTCGTCAATAAGACGGATATCCGACGTATTTTTTGATTTCGTCAATAACTCAAAACGAAAAACTTGCTGCGATTCTCTACCTTTTGTCAACTTAGTAGAAGCTAATGTTTTTACATTTATTTTCCATATATCATAGGTGTCATATAGATAGAGGTATTGTTTATCATTTGAGATTCCTGCAATTCCCCATGCAATTTGTTGATAACCTTCATCTAGTAATTTGTTATCCCATTCGGCATATATGGAAGAAGTTAAATTTGTAGCTGTTTCAAGTTTTGTATTATACCACCACCAATTATTGTCATAGTAGTAAACAAAGTCATCTGTTTGTCCTACATTTCCGAATAAATGAGTATTTGGATCAAATTCTTGAATAATTCTTTTCTTAACAGCTGTTTTCGAATCATAGAAATAAACATCATAATCGTTTATTAATTTATTATCTGTTGTGTTTTGATATGGGTTGTATAATAAGAGCTTATTACTATTCGATAAATAATGTATATTAGGTAGTTCATCGTCTGTAATCTGCTTTACAGTATTTTCTACTCTATTCCAAACCCAAGTATAAGGGGTATAACCTCGTTCATCTCTCATTTTTCTAATTGGATAGATCAGCTGATCCGAACCATACCATATTTCTACGGAATCATTTGTTGTTCTGTTTACCAACTTCTTTTTGGCGTTGAAATAAATGAATTCAGCATTAGCAGAAAGATACAATGTATTTGATGTTTGATCGATTTCGTCTTCTATCAAATCAGTATTCATACAGTCTAAGTTTTTACTTTTTAGATCAAAATAACAAATGCTAGACAAGGCGTTTTCGTTTTGCGATAATATAACGACACCATTGTCGTTCCACTTAAAATTAGTGTAAGAACCAGCTTCTTTATGTGCCACCGCATTAAATGATAAAGGGCGAGAAAGATCTATGTATTCTAAAAAGACACTAGTATCAACTATTTTTTCATAAACCATTCGATTTGTTTCATTATCAAAACTATAATTACGCGTATTTTCAATGGTTTTTATGCTATTACCTTTTATATCTCGCAAAACAATTCGTTGTGCATTGTTGTGTTTTTCTATGGAAATAAGAATATTCTTGTCCATTGAAACAACATATTTCTTTACAGCAGGAATCTCAATATTTTCTAGCGTTTTTAAATTAAGCACAGAAAGATTATTATTTTTTAACCATAGAAAAGAATTTTCTTTCATAAAAGAACCTTCTCTTATTCCAGCAATACTTATTTGTTGTTTCGACAAGTTGTTAATCAAAAATACAGTATCTGTAGTAGCGTAAGATATACTAATAGTAGACCAAGTCCCTTTTTCAGAAATTTGAGAACCAATAACTTTTCCCCATTTATCGTATTCAGATTCTTTTACTGTTCGTTGAGTAAGCTGTGCAAATACAGGCTTCATGTTAAATAAAAACAAGAGGTGTATCATTACAATAAGATGCTTCAATATAGTTGTTTTCATTAGTATCCAGTGTTTTGTGTTAAATTCGAATTCTTTAATATTTCTTGTTCAGGAATTGGCCATTGTTGGCAATAGCTTTTCCAATTTGATTTTGTTGGAGTTAATAGTTGATCGATTAGATTCAATCGTTTTAAATCAAAAAAACGATGCCCAAATTCACAGAAGAACTCATGCTGTCTTTCTTGTAAAATAGCTTTTATAAATTCCTCATCAGTTAATGCGATATAAGGAGGTAAACCAGCTCTTGATCTAATTTTGTTAAGATCTTGTAAGGCACCTACTTTATTTTGTTGTTTTAGACGTGCCTCAGCTCGAATTAAAAATTGTTCTGCTAATCGAAAAATAACCGAGTTTTCTGTTGTTGAGGAAGAGTTTGTTCTTTGTTTGTATTTATAAGCATGTTTCCAAGTAGTTGTACCGTTTGTAACTTCTCTTACCCAGTTTTTTTGACGAAGATCATTTGGCTCAAACTGTGTATTTACTTCAGTTAAAGCAATAGAAGTAGGAGGACCAGTTGCAACATAGTACGTACCACCTTCATACGCATAGTTACTAGCTTGCTTAGGAGAAATTTGCCAAATAATCGATTTATTCTCTTTCAAAAACTCTTGATTAACATCTTGTTGCCATTCTATAGAAGGAGTATTAATTACTGTTGAAGCCCATTTTTCAGCATTTACCCAATTTCCTTTATACAATTCTACACGTGCTAGTAAAGCTTGTGCAGTTACTTGATTAGGACGATTACGTTGTAGTGTTATTTGCGAAGATAATAGCGGTATAGCTACTTCTAAATCTTGTGTAATTTGTTCATACACTTTTGCTTTCTCTAAACGAGAAACACTTTTGTTCAACTCATAATTCGTTGTTTTTATATAAGGAATATCACCATAGGTATTCACTAAATAAAAATGGAGTAATGCTCTCACAAAAAGTGCTTCACCTATAAAACCATTTTTATCTGGTGTAGATAAGCCTTTACTATTTTGGCAACCTTCTATAATAGCATTTGCCATATAGATCTGATAATAGGTTTGCGACCAATATTGTAAGACCGTAGCGCTATTTGCCTGTAAAGTATTATTATATAAATTTTGAGATTCTACTTGATTGATTTGATACGAATCCAATTCATCGGTATATAGACCAATAGAAACAGGAAAAGCACTCATTTGTCCACTTACAAAACCTTTTTCTCTCATATCTGCATATAGGTTAATAAGCGCAGCATTTGTCGTCTTTTTATCCGCAAAAACCAGTTCACTATTGTATTGAGAAGTAGGAGTGTCAACATCCAAAAAGTCATTGCATCTAAAGAATAAGACGCTTATAACGACAGTTAAACTTAACGTATATATATTTTTCATTGTGCTAAATTTTATTATTCTTATCAGACTAAAAGTTTAATTTCATTCCCATTACTATGGTACGAAGAGGAGGGAGAAATCGGTTGTACTTAAATTCGGGATCACCACCTTTATAAGGCGTTAGAGTAAATAGATTTTGTCCTTGTAGAAAAATTTGAGGTTTCAAGAAATGATCTTTTAAAGGAATATCATAGGTAATCGAAATGTTTTTCAATCGGATGTAAGAAGCATCCACAATAGAAAGCGTACTACTTCGCATTAAATTATAATTAGCTGCTATTTGCGAATTTTTAGTACTATATGGTTGCATAGGTATACCATAGTCTACTAACTGATTGCTCATTGTACCAGCTATTGCTGTAGGCAAATACAATTGTCGTTCTTGTTTTACGAACTGAAATAATACATCTAAACTCAACTGTTTGTACCGAATCTGATTGGCGACACCACCATAATAAGAAGGATTAAGATCAGTGAGAACAACTCGATCTTTCAGAGAAGTTATTTTACCATCTCCATCATAATCATAAAATTCATATTGATTATTTGTAGGATTTATACCTGTATATTGATAAAGTTTGATGCTGTTAATAGATCGACCGATAACATAAGTATTGGCGTAAGCAGAGCTTTCAAGGTCTGGATATGAAAGTAACTTGTTCTGATTAAAAGATAAATTAACCTCTGTTGTCCACTTCCAATTATTAGTCGTTATATTTTTGGAACCTAGTGTAAATTCCCATCCTTTATTTTCTACTGTTGCAGGTAAATTTCCAGAAAAAGAAGAAAAACCAGTTGTCGTAGGTAGAGCAATACCGACCAATTGATTTCCTGATCTGTTTTGATAATAAGCCATAGAAAAATTAAGACGATCATGTAGAAAACCTAATTCTAGCGCAACTTCTAATTTACGATTTGTCTCCCAATGATAATTGGGATTATACAAACGAATAGGACTTAAACCAACTGTCCCATTATATGGATTGGATGTTGTTTGATAATTATCTAAATATTGATAATCTCCAATATTATCACTTCCTGTAATTCCATAGCTACCACGTAATTTCCCAAAACTCAACCATCTATTGTTTTTTATAAAATCCTCTTTTGTGAATAGCCAAGCCGCACCAATTGCACCAAAATTAGAATATCTATTCTGAGGACTAAAACGACTCGAGCCATCTCGTCTAGCTGTTACGTTAAGTATATATTTATCTTGTAAGATGTAATTCAATCGTCCATAAAAAGCTTGATAACGGTAATTTGTTTTTTCATCTAAGCCTATTAATTGTAAAGCAGCAGTAGACAAAGACAATAACATTTCATTGGAAGGGAAATCAGCGGCAGTTAAATACAGTCTATCAGTTGTTTGATCCTGAAAAGTTGCACCTATAAGAAAAGAAAAACGATGTTGATTCCATTTCTTATCCCAACTTAGTTGAGGTTCTATAATCCATGAAGAACGATTCGTTTGATTAGATTCTACACTTGATGATTCACTACCTTGTCCAGAAGAAGGATTATACATCGTAGACGGAAAAGTTCTCAACTCACGGCTATGCAATTGGGTAAACCCTAAATTGGTTTTAAAAGTTAATTCAGGTAAAATAGCATAGCTCAACATCATATTAGCGGTTAGATTATCTATTTTTGATAGAAATTTAGATTCTAAACTTGCTAAGGGATTGGTCCATGTATTATTTGCCCAATTCAATTGTCCATTCTCATCATATAAAGCAGGAGCATTGGGTGCTAATTCTCTTGCAACGGTTGTTAAATCAGTAGAAGGTTGATTGTTATTTTGATTGCTATAATTACCCGTAAATAAGAAATTAAACTTTTTATCCTTGTAGTTTAAAGCCAAATGAACAGCATTTTTCAAATATTTAAATGCTCCTGGATAAACAGTAGTTTCTTCGTGATGTGTACCATTCACGGTATAATTAAAAGCAGTATTACCACCACTTATAGAAGCTTGTATCGTGTTATATTCTGCAGTACCTCCAATTAATTCTTTTTGCCAATCGGTAGATCGGGTTGTATCCCATGTTCCGTTTATATCATAAGCATTTGTAGGATAAGTAGAAATACCATCATAGGCATAAGCCTGTCTACGCATATCAAGATACTGTTCGGTATTCATCAATTTCAATGAACGTGTAATTTTTCCTAACCCCATCGATGTCCGAATACTTACCTGTGTAGCACCTACTTTCCCTTGTTTGGTTGTAACGAGTACCACACCATTTGCTCCACGCGAACCATAAATAGCAGTAGCATCGGCATCTTTCAGTACTTCTATACTTTCTATATCAGCAGGGTTAATCGTAGATAACGGACTTGTAAAAGAAGGTCTGTTTCCAGAGGTAGATGTGCCTCCAATAGGATCCGAAGAGTAGGGGATACCATCTATAATGAATAAAGGTTGATTGGCATCGGGTCTTAAACTATTCTGTCCCCGTATTTTTATCTGAAATCCACCTCCAGAACCACCACTTTCTTGAGTTATTTCTACTCCTGCCATCCGTCCTTGTAACGTTGCTAAAAAATTATCTACTGGTTGATTCTCTATTTCCTTTGCGGTAACACGTGCTATAGACCCTGTACGTTCTTTGTCCTTTACAGCATAGTACCCTGCATTTATCACCACATCTTTTAGCTGAATCCCGTCTTCTTTTATGAAACTTACATTTATCACGCTTCTATTCAGCACCTCTTCTTCACGAATAGGAAAGTCCAATTGCTCAAAAATTAGT
>NZ_DICC01000053.1:8219-16472 GCF_002415215.1 Empedobacter sp. UBA5036 | reverse complement strand
TTCTTATTAATATTCAAATCCTTTTTTAACAATGAATTTATAAACCGTCATTGCTGAAAAGTCGAGTGTCAATTCGGCGTAAAGAGCGTTAAAAATGATTTATGTTCGCATTTCATATGCGAATGTTCTAAAGCATTTATCGAATAGCCGTTATTGACCGACTTGTAAGCACAGACTTGATTTTTTTGGTTCGTTTTTTCATCAAGGAAAAAATGAATAAATACTGTTTTTATACTACTTTTTAAGTTACACCCAAAATTCCCCCTCCGACAAGTTTTAAAAATTACATTAATAAATGAAAACTAAAAATTAACACTAATTACTTTATGAAGATCATTTATACTCTTTGTGTTGTCTTCGGGGGATAGAGTGTGAATCTGTTTACTCTTTCATAATTTTACATTAGTTTTTTAATTCAACATTTGTTTTAAAATCCACTCCTTTTCCTGTACATCGCGCCAACTTTGTTTTGGGGAAAGGGGTTTTATCTTTTTGCGTTATAAGTTTTACGCTTAACGTTTTACGTTTTTATTCTTATTAATACTCAAGTTCACTTTTTAACAACAAATTTTGTCATTCTGGGCTTGTCTCAGAATCGCATCTAATATGTCATTTCGAGGTATCGAGAAATCTTTCTATCACTTTTTTATGAGCAAAAAAGTAATCAAAAAACTCTTGTCTTTGATTTTCGACGGTCAAAATAAGTTTCAGCCATTCAATATTTTAAATCATTTGCTACGCAAACAGTAAAACATTTTAACCATTCTCTTCAACTTTTTGACACTCGCCTCCAAATCATATGACGTTTTCATAATCCTTTTTCAAATACATAATACATTGTACTTTTTACATCGTACAACTCTAAAATCTCAATTCTCATATCTAACATCTAATCTGTACTTTTTACATCCTAAATCCCACCTCGTAAATCTAAAATCCTTATCCCTTCCGATACACGAACCACGAACAAACCATACGGAACGCATATACAATGGATACAGAATGGATACAGCGCGGATACACAACCGATACAGAAAAGTGTCATTTTCGATATACACCGATACAGGAATTTAACACTTTTTAACACATAATTTCTCTAATATTCTGTCATTTCGAAGTATTGAGAAATTTATTTCTATCACTTTTCAATTCTAGTAGAATCGAATAACCGTCTGTGCATTTCTATTATAAGAAATACATATTATAGAGAGTGTATTTTACTTGATTTGTAGAGGAATAAAACCAAGTATATTTATTATATGAAGTTCAGTGCTATTTGTAATGGAAGTAATGACCAAAAAAAAGGCGTGGAACTTACAAATCCGAATAGAGGTACTGGCATACCATATGGAACAATAGAAAATGACTCACGCCTAGGTCGTGAGCAAATCTACTTATTTTCTCGTTGCTATAAAAATTACCAGTTTTCAAAAGCGAGATCAAAGTATTTTACTTTATATTTTAACTATCTGTAAACAAATATAGTAATACTTTTTTAATTGCGCACTATCGACCGCAATTATTTTATACACTACTCTTAATTTGCTATAATGGATAGCGTAAATAGACGTATATGTAAATACATATATTATAATTGGATAATAAATTCTGAATCACAAAGAAAGTTTGCTGATGAACATAATATTGAAGAAAGTATTGTAAGAAAAATAAAAAAAGCTTCTCAAGATATAGATTACATAGAATATAACATACCTATATTAACACTAGAAAAAATATGTACATCTAGGGAATTAAAATTATATGATTTTTTTAAAATTATAAATATATAGAATATAAAATGCTTCAATTGGAGCATTTATTTTATTCAATTTCTGTTAATTGTCTTGCAATTTCTATTTTTTCTTGAAACAAGTCAATCTCTTCTTGCATTTTTAATAATTCTTGTTGTAAAGAATCATTTGTCAGCAATGTATTTTCTAGTTTATAGAGACACAATTCATTAATCTGTTCCTCTTCTTTCTTGCACCCAATCAATAAGGTAGTAGATAATACAATGATAAAATAGAAATACTTCATATTATCATTTTTTGTAAAATACTAATTTACATTATTATATAACATAAATAATATTTTACACAACAAGGGATACTATGTAGTTTTGTTTGTATATTTGATGTTGTTTTACGGAATGGAGATATAGCAGATTTTTTACGAAACTAAAACTATAGTAGTTTCGTAAAAAAACAATGTTATGTGAAATTAATAACCAACAATACTAATAAATACTAATGATTCAAGAATTATCAATTAAGGATTATAAAGCTTTTGAAAATGCTCATATACCGATAAAACCTCTAACAATTTTTTTAGGTGCCAATAGCGTTGGTAAAAGCTCAATTATTCAATTATTACTATTACTGCAACAAACTAGTAAAGAAGATTACAAATCATACAAATCAGCTCTAAAACTATATGGAGGTTATGTTAATCTAGGTGATTCTAAAAATTTATTTAGAAAACAAGATCACACAAAAGATATTGAAATTGGATTTAAAATCAATGACAAAAGCTTAAAAGAATTTTTAAAGCAAGAGTTATTAAAAGATTATACTGAAACATTTTCAAGAATTCCAAAATATTTACCTATTAAAGCATTTTTGGAACTAAGAAACAAAGAAATTAAAAATAAAAGTGATTTTGAAGATTTAATTGATGCATACATAAAAATAATTTCTAAAGATGGGTCTGTACAAGATTTTATCAAAGAAATTCGATGGTTCTTATCTAGTAATGGTAATATAAAAATTGATGAATTAAAACAAGAAAATAAATCTAATCTAATAAAGGTTTATAACGCACTAGAAAAAATTTCAAATTCTATTAAAAGTGACGAGTTTCAATTTAAATATCTTATTGGTTATAATAAAAATAAACTGATAAATAGAGAATTCAAACTACTTCACAATGATAAAATTATAATAAGCTATAATAAAGATTTAAATGAATTTAATTCAGATTTTATAAGATTTGATCAAAATGAAAATGATGAATTACTTAAAACGGTAGATTCTAATAATACCATTTTTAATTTATTTGCTAAAAAGACAGAACTAAAAATCACAAGTACATCTGTTTTTTCCTATATAATTAGAAAAGCATTAAATATAGCAGTCAATGAGTTCAGTGATAGACATATAAATTATGTAAGTCCATTAAGAGCCCATCCAAAAAGATATTATATGCTTGATAAAGCAAAAATTAATATTACGTTAGACACATTAGATGGCGATGCTGTAGCAGATGTTTTAAAAGAAAATAGTTCTTTAAAAAGTAAAGTAAATAACTGGTTGACAAATTTTAATTTGTCTGTAAATGTTGAGGAATTTAAGGAAGTAGTACATCATCTGAAGGTTAATCAAAATAATTTAAATTTAGATATTACGGATGTGGGATTTGGAATATCTCAAGTGTTACCAGTTATAATTCAAGGATTTCTTTCAGGAAATGATTCAACAACAATAATTGAACAACCTGAAATACATCTTCATCCAAAAATGCAAGCTGATCTAGCTGATTTATTTATTGATATTGTATTGAACTCAAAAAATAAAAAACTAATAATTGAAACACATAGTGAATATTTATTAAAAAGATTGAGGAGAAGAATTTCAGAAGGAAAGGTACGTTCAGAAGATGTTTCAATTTGTCTTTTTAATCCCCAAACTGAAAAAACAAGTGGATCTATAAATGTTCTAAAAATTGAAGAAAAAGGATTTTTTGAATGGCCAATTGATTTTTATGGCGGAGATTTATATGATGACACTGTTGAGTTTTTAAAAAATCAAGATTAGTATGCCGATATTCACTGTAAGTCCGGATTTATTAGAAAATATTGATGAAGAAGAAAAAATATACCTACGAGATATACTTTTCGTATTTACCAATAGTGGTACTCAATATAAGGTTGCAAAAGATAAAAAAAGTGAAATAATAGATATCTATAGATCAATAGAAAACAATGCAGATATAATTAAAACCTGGTTAGAACTAATGAGTTATCAGCCAGCTAGATTTGAGAAAATAGATGTTGACTTATCAAATATCACTTGCAAGGAAACGAAATTTATAGAACTATGTCATTCAACATTAAACAATAAAGACTTAATAGTTTATTCTAAACAAAATTTTCAAAATTTTGTATGTAACAATGACTTTATAAATTATAAAAATCAACAAATTAAAGTACTTGATAAAGATGACGCAAATTCAATTCTAAATAACAAACAACAAACTAATTTCATCATTCAATCACAAGTTGCAATGAATGGATCTCAAATCAATGAATCAAATAACAATTAAATGGATAAAGCAAAAAATTCACAAGTAGCGACTGGAGGTAGTACAATTTCAAATTCGAATAACACTAGTCAAAATAAAAATTCACATATAGATAATTCTGAACTAATAAAAAAAGTTAGAAAAGAAAGTATGATTATAAGTTTTATTGTAGGTGTTTTAACATCGCTTGTAAGTTCTTATATTTTTGAACATTTTTTAAAATAAATATTACTTCACATAACATCGTATTGGCGAAATGGCGGGATAAGGGAGAAATTGAAAGTTTCTCCTTTTTTTGTCGCAACAGCCATTTATATTTCCTTTTTTCATAAATTTAGAAAATAATAAAAGGCTGTTGCTTAGCTTAGTACAAAATTAAAAGTTTAGGCTTTCTAATCCGCCACTATCGCCAATACGCGGCCCGTTAGGCGTCATGTTAAAATTGTACACATATGAATTGGTTAAGTCAAACTGAGGGCATAATAAATCATTACAAAGAAAAATATCATTTTGGTAATCAGCCGATAAGAGTATTACATTATATGAACGTGTATATGTTTCATATGGTACACCCAACTTTTGTAATTGAATTAAAGAAAGCTATTGATATACATGGTTTGTCCGATAAATTGGATATAATTTACGGAGATGAACATATTAAATTTACTCCAAAAATTAGAAATCATGATAAAAAAATATTGCTTCATGAAACCTTCCTTTCGTATTTATGGTGCATTTCGAATAGTATCTACACACTATATTTAGAAGAAGTAGATTTTCCAAAATGTAATGCATTAGCTGGTTTTGAAAAATATAAAGTTGAACAAGAAAAAATTGATAAAGCAATAGATTTATTTGCTTATGCAAAATCTTTAATAGTTGATTATGTTCCTTGGGATAAAGAAAACTTACCAAATCCAGAAATATACAAAGCAGAGGAAAGAGATTTCATTGAGCAACCGAACATATTTTATACTCATGCCATAATGTTTATATTATGTCATGAATACATTCATGCAATTAAACATATTGATATTATTAATTCTCAAAAGCTAGAAGACTCCCATTTTATCGAATTTGAAAAAGAAGCGGATTTTGAAGCAATCGAATTATTAAAAAAAGGAATTATGCCTACAAAAATTAATGAATTAGGTATAACCGTTGGCGTGACCATAGGAATACTTTCAATGTTTTTTTTCAGGTCTTCAACATCAAGTATAAAACATCCTAATACAGAGGATAGGTTGACTTCAGCCCTTGAACAAATGAATTTAAGTGATGATACACCTTGTTGGGGAATAGCATTAGTAGGAATAAAATTATGGGCTGAACAATTCAATTTAGAAATAAATATTAGTCAAGATTTAACTGAAAAGGAATCTTATTATGACGTAATTAAACAAATAAAAAGACAAAACACGAACGCCTAACATTGTATTGGCGAAATGCGGGGTTAAGTACAAAATTGAACTTATCACCTATTTTGCCGCCAAAAACTGTTTGCTTTTGTTTTTTTTATTAAATTTACCAAAAGGCTCACAGCTTTGGCTCAGATTCAGTCTGAATTGAACATTCGCTCAGTTCAAGCCAGCACTTTGTCATACCGCGTGCCATTGCATACAATCCTATGAACCACAAATTCCAATCGTATTTACAAAATCTTGAACATTATTTTATTGAAAAAAATAATAATCATTTCATTTTAAGAAACTTCATTTTTAATTCAATTACTAGATTTAAGGATCAACTTAACATACAAGCTAAAGGTTATACCAAAAAAGATTTGATGGAAGATGAAACACATTTTCCAGCCTTACTAATAGACTTTAATATTTATTATCCAAACGACATCGAGTATCTTTCTATTTTACAACTGTTCACAAACTTTGAGCTAACATTAAGAAGCTTGTGCGAATCTATTAATGAGCACAAACAAAATAAACTAAAGTATAATGACTTTAGAGGAGAAAATACTTTAGATTCGTTTAGAAAATATTTAATCTATTGCTTCGATTTCGACATTAAAGAAACAATTGAATGGCAAAAATTAGAAGAGCTAAGATTGATTAGAAATTTAATTGCACATAGTAATGGTTTCTTCGATGGGAAAAATAAAAAAATAGCTCAAATAATTGACAAAAACGTTTTTTTTAGTTTAGACAGAGTGACAAACCAAATAATGATTGAATCAGAATATACATTAATTGTTACAAACTCTTTAAATGACGCATTAAAAGAGATTATAAAAGATATAAAAACAACATTAGAGTGATAAAAAGACTACTAACAACAACTGCTACACAACTCCAATTTTAGTTTCAAAAACACAAAATAGTATAAATAACAACCTCTTTTAAATTGATTTTAGGGAGGTTTTTTGTTTACACAATAAAGTATACAATGTAGTTTTGTTTGTATATTTGAGGTTGATTTTATGAATATAGATGTTTTTTAATAAATGCATGCTATATTAGCTTATCGAAATAACAATATTGTGCGAAATTTTAAACCGAAATTACGTGAAAAAGTATTTTTACTTATTAATTCTTTTTAATATCAATTCATTTGCGCAAATGCAAACTGAATTTTACTTAGATGATGTCAAGAATGATATTGAATATTTGACTCTAAACTTTTGTGTAGATAATAGTGGTAAAACTAGCCTTGTCAAAGTACTGCCAGAAAAATCAATCTATCAAAATAAAGAAATTATAAGTCAAATTATAGAATATAGAAAAAATATAGAATATTACCCTGAAACAGATCTTAAGAACAATTGTTATGATCAAATTTTTACTTTTATTAATACCAATTTAAAAGATGCACATATAAATGAAACTGAATTCGATGAATTGAAAAAATTTAGAACTGGTAACTTTCAATATGGAGATTTAAATTATAAAGATGTCAATATTTACAGAACAGAAAATTTTCAAATAGAAGAATTTCAAGGTGAAGTCAGTAAATATAATATTGAGTGGGTGAAACCAAACTCTTATATTTTAACATATCTTGAAGTAAGTAAAGAAGAATATAAATATTTACTTGGTGAAAAAATAAATGTCGAAATTATAAAATTAATTGATGCCAATACCTATGTGTATAAAAGTAATTTACTTAATAGAACATTTATTATAGGTATAATGAAAAAAATCTAAAGAAAACTCCGCACAATATATGTAACTGTTGCACAACCTCAATTTAGGTACAAAAACACAAAATAGTATTAACTAACAACCTCTTTAGAAGTGATTTTAAGGAGGTTTTTTGTTTTTGCGGGAAACCGTAATTTTATGTAAAATGGTTGTTGTATGTTTGGAATTTTATGAAATGACGATATAGGTCTATTTTTTACAAAACTTAACTATATTTTACTTAATAAATTATGATGTTACCTGCAAGTGCATCCAACTAGATATCGCAAATAGGTTGAAAAAAGCTAAATAGAACATTCAAAAATGAGTAATAAACAGAGGATAATAATTGTACTGGCTGTAGTCTTTATGATTACTGGAATTTCATTATTGATTTCAGGACAAAATAAAATAAATAATCTTAATTCGCAAGTTGATGACCTTGAAACCGAATTAAATGAGGCAAAATCAAATATTTCGGAACTCGAAAATGAAAATTCTGAGTTTGAAGAAAAACTATCTAATGTTGAGCACTTTGACGACAAAGGAACAATCGGACGAGGTTATACAGAAAGCGGAACTAATTTTACTGGACAAGTAATAGAAACAAAAATTGATGGTGAGTTCGAGGGTTGGGAAGGTGAAACCATTTTTAAAATGATGAATGGAAGTATTTGGCAACAGGCATCTTATGCTTACACCTACCATTACGCATACATGCCTGACGTCATCATATACCGTAAAGGTGGTTCTTATTACATGAAGGTTGAGGATGTTGATGATGAAATTCAGGTCAGACAGATAAGATAAGATAAGATAA
>NZ_DICC01000053.1:0-7950 GCF_002415215.1 Empedobacter sp. UBA5036 | reverse complement strand
TTTTACGTGAAACCGTAATTTATTGTTAAATGGTTGTTGTATGTTTGAATTTAGTTTACGAAATATAGACATAGTGGTTTTTTCATGAAACTCACCATATTTCATTTCGTAAAAAACAATGTTATGCATCATTATGAAAAACGAAACACTAAAAGAACTATTACAAAATTATCCGAATCAAATTATGTTTGACAACATCGTTGATTTTGAAAAATTTGATGAGCGTTTATCTATTATCGATTGTATAGTAGTCAATATAATTGGTGTGGAAAAAGGATTTATTGAATTTATTCCAGATAATAACCCACCTTCGGAAGATGAAATTTTATGTTGGATTTGGTCATTTAAACCTGACTTAACAAATGAAATCCTCGAAATAACTAAGAATGATGATTTAAAGTTTGCTTTAAATTCATATTTAAACAACCACTAAAAAAAGCTCTTATCCAAGAGCTTTTTTGTTAAAGAAATGTTTTGGGTAAAAGTACTTTTTACCGAGCTTAAAACAAGGAATCGTCTTGTTTCTCCTCATGCGATACAACGTTTTGTCACTAACGTTAAGTAGCCTTTGCACATCTGCACTGTCGTAGAATCCGTGATCTTTGTCCGTGGGTTGTATATTCGTAATTAATTCTACTAAAAGAAGTTTTAACTCGTTGCTATCCTTCTCTTTTTGTGTAAAAAAGTAAGTGTTTTGCATACGTTTTAATTTGCTTAATTTCAGTAAGATAGATATTTTAATTAAATAAAACAAATCATAAGAGGAAGTAGGATAGGGAGGGAGTGTTACTTTTTTTATTGATTTTCTGTTTTAATTATTCGAATTTCTTTTTTTTTATGTCACTTTTTTTCGTCAAAAAAACTAACGAAAAAAGACTTGGCTGTAAACCTCCCTACTAAAAATGTTCTCATTTCACTAAAGATTTTAAAAACCCTACGGGCTAAAACCTTTTTTACGTTGCATTCAATCATTTTCTTAACGTGTGAGTTTTAATGCCGGTTTCTTCATCCTTTTTTAATATTCAAATTCACTTTTAATAAGGCATTAAAATCCGTCATTTCTGAAGAGTCGAGATTGCTTTAAATAAGAATTTTAAAGGCGACATACGATTTGCAGACGAGTTTCAATCCATTGAAACAAGCGTAAAAAAGATTAGTGAGCGTATGCGAATCATTTAATCTTTTTAGTGAGTAAAATGAAGATTGAACGTCGAAAATCGCAGTCTTGACCTTTTTGGTTCGTTTTTGTGTCAAGACAAAAATGAACATATGTACCTAAGCTCTACTAGAGCTTCTCCTTTTAATTTCAAATGTTTTTTCATCAAGGTTTTCCGAAGGGTATATGTTTTCCTTTTCTTTAATGTCACTTTTTTTCGTCAAAAAAACTAACGAAAAAAGACTTGGCCGTAAACCTCTCTACTAAAAATGTTCTCATTCCACTAAAGATTTTAAAAACCCTACGGGCTAAAACCTTTTTTACGTTTCATTCAATCATTTTCTTAACGTGTGAGTTTTAATGCCGTTTTCTTAATTCTTTTTCAATATTCAAATTCATTTTAACAATGAATTTAAAACCGTCCTTATTTAAGAATGTTTATTTATTGACCTTTAATATTTTACGTTGATTTATTGTTTATGAATAGGAATTTAAAATCCGACGATTTAGAATCGAAATGTAATTCAACTCTAAATTATTAGAATATAAAAGTTGGAGTGTTTGAGTGAAACGAGTTGCCAACTTTATGGAAATAATTTAGTTAAAATACCTGAGCCATACCATGGCTCCTCCTTTTAATTTCAAATGTTTTTTAGATGAGCAAAAAATGAAAGTAAGAATTTAAAATGGTCACTGAGGTACTCTAAGTGCAGAATCTTTCCATTACTTCTTTTCTAAATCAAATTCATTTTAACAATGAATTTCAAAAACCGTCATTGCTGAAGAGTCGAGTGTCAATTCGACGTAGCGAGTGTTAAAATGATTTACTGTTTACATTTTATATGTGAATGATTTAAAGCATTTAGCGAGTAGTCGTTATTGACCGACTTGTAAGCACCGACTTGACTTTTTTGGTTCTTTTTTTCATCAAGGAAAAAATGAACATATAATTATTAATTAATTTGTAACAATTTTACCTAAGCTCCACTGGAGCTTCTCCTTTTAATTTCAAATTCTTAATTTCAAATTTTTAATTTCAAATGTTTTTGTGTCAAGACTTCTCCGAAGGGCATATGAATTCATTTAAAAACAATAAGAACTCATGAATAAAAATGAATGTAAAATTCTTTCTATCACTTTTTTATTCATAGCTTATTTATTTTAATTATCGGTATTCATATGCCCTAGGGGGAAGCTCATCCAAAAAAACATTTCCATTGCAATCTTTTCTAATCAGAAAAGGATTTTCTCTACAATCCCTAACGCAAATACAAATCAATATTTACATTAAAGGAACAATTTTTATAAATTACTTTGTAAGTAAGCAATCATTTTCTCAGCAACTTTTTCCGAAGATGCAGGATTTTGACCTGTAATTAATAAACCGTCTTCTACAACATGCACTCCCCAGTCTTCAGTTTTAGAGTAATGACCTCCTAATTTTTCTAATTCAGCCTGAACTAAGAATGGAACAACATCTGTTAATTGTACAGCATCTTCTTCAGAATTAGAAAAACCAGTTACATTTTTTCCTTTTACAAAAGGTTCTCCATTACTTAAAGTAATATTCTTGAAAACTCCTGGAGCATGACAAACAGCACCAACTGGCTTACCAGCATTATAGAAATCTAAAATCAATTGTTGAGAATGCACATCATTTGCTAAATCCCATAGTGGTCCATGACCTCCTGGATAGAAAATAGCATCGTAATCCTCAGCTTTTTCATTAGCTAATACATGTGTATTTGCAATTAAAGCTTGAACATTTTCGTCTTTATTGTAACGCTCTGTAGCTTCTGTTTGTGCAGCTTCTGTTTCGCTATTAGGATCTATAGGAGCTTGTCCTCCTTTAGGTGTAGCAATAGTAACTTCGTGTCCAGCATCTACAAATTTGTAGTAAGGAGCAGCAAATTCTTCTACCCAAAATCCTGTTTTATGTCCTGTATTTCCCAATTCATCATGAGAAGTAACAACAAATAATATTTTCATAATTTTAATTATTTAAATTCAACAATAAATTCTTCGTTTGGTAGTCTAACTTTTTTCATAGATCCAATCCAGTCTAATTCAGGATCGGCAACACCAACATACATTAAAGATACACTTCTAAGACCTAACTCGTCTAATTTTAAAACTTTATCTACAATAGCGTTATCAAAACCTTCTACAGGAGTAGTATCAACTTTTAACTCAGCAGCTTGTGCTAATGCAAGCCCTAATGCAATATAAGTTTGACGAGCAGTATGTGCAAAATTTTCCTCTGCTGATGTATTCAAGTAAATACCTTTTATTTTATCTGTATAACTTCCGAAACGACCTCTTGGCAATCCTCTTTCATCTGTAGTAAAATCATATACTTTATCAATTCTTTCTGCTGTATAGTTGTCCCAAGCAGCAAAAATAATTACATGTGAACAATCTCTCATACATTCAGGATTAAGAGCTCCTTTTACCAATTGATTTTTTAAATCTTGGTTCTCTACAACTAATACTTTAAAAGGTTGTAATCCAGATGAAGTAGGTGCTAGTCTAGCAGCTTCTATAATTTTATCAATTTTATCTTGACTAACTTTTTGCGATGGATTGTATGCTTTTACTGCATGTCTCCAATTTAAATCTTCTATTAATGACATTTTTTTAATTATTTAGTTAAAAACACAAACAACATGGTAATTAAAGCAGGAATACCTTGTATCAAAAATATTTTTTTACCAGAGGTTATACCTCCAAAAATACCTGCAACAGTAATACATCCTAAAAAGAATAGACGAATATTACAACTCCATTCATGATTTTCTATAAGAAAAGACCAAATAAGTCCTGCAATCAAAAAACCGTTATATAAACCTTGATTAGCAGCTAATGCTTTCGTAGGAGTAAATAAATCTTTTGGTAAAGATTTAAATGTTTTTTTACCTGCTGTTTCCCAAGCAAACATTTCCATCCAAAGAATGTAACAATGTTCAATTGCAACAACTGCGGTTAAAATACTTGCTATAATTTCCATATCATTTGTATTAATTTACAGAAACACTTAATATAACTTCAATATTTCCACGAGTTGCATTAGAATAAGGACATACTTTATGTGCTGTTTCAATAAGCTTTTGAGCTTCTTCCATTGAAACACCTGGTATATTAGCATGTATCTCAGCTGCAAGACCATAACCTCCGCTTTCTAATTGTCCGATAGCTACTTTTGCTGTAACGCTCGTTTCTCCTGTTTTTATTTTTTGCTGTTTGATCACCAAATTCAAAGCGCTATCAAAACAGGCAGAATATCCTGCTGCAAATAGCATTTCAGGGTTTAAAAAGTCATCATTTGCACCTCCTAATGCTTTTGGAGTACGTACTTGCATATCTAAAACACCGTTTTCACTTTTTACTTGTCCGCTTCTACCTCCCGTAGCTGTAGCCTGAGTTTCATATAATTTTTTCATTGTTGTTTGTTTAAAATTTTATTTGCTATTTTTTTTAATTGTTTAAGCTCATCTACAGATATCGCCATTGATTCTAACAATTTTTCTGGAATATCTTTGACTTTCTCTTTCAAAGCACTTCCTTTTTTGGTCAAAGAAATTACTACAATGCGCTCATCTTCAATATTTCTACTTCTAACAACCATTTCTTTTTGCTCCATTCTTTTTAGTAAGGGTGTTAGTGTACCGCTGTCTAAGAAAAGTTTTTCACCTAATTGCCCTACTGTTTGCTGTTGTTCTTTCCATAAAACCATAAGCACTAAATACTGTGGATAGGTAATATCAAGTGGATCTAAATATAAACGGTACATGTTGATTATCTTTTTTGAAAGCGCATATATGGGAAAACAAAATTGATTATCTAGTTCTAGCGTATCTTTCATAGTTCATCAATATTAAATTACATAACAAAGTTACAAAATTATATTTTACACAATATAATTTTGTAAAACATTAACAAATGTTTTATTAAAAATTACAATCTGTAAACATTAAGTAATACCTTTTATAATATTTAGAAATAGAATTTTATTAGTTTTTATTTTATTAAGGATAAATATTTTTCATATCCTTTAGCTTTCATTTCTTCTTTTGATATAAACTTTAATGATGCACTATTAATACAATATCTCAATCCTCCTTTATCTTTTGGGCCATCATCAAAAACATGACCTAAATGAGCATTACCAGTTTTACTTCTTACTTCAGTTCTTTTCATTCCAAAAGAATTATCATTTATTTCTTCAATAAGATTTTTACTGATTGGTTTTGAGAAACTTGGCCAGCCACAACCTGATTCAAATTTATCCGTTGACACAAAAAGAGGTTCACCAGTTGTTATGTCTACATAAATTCCTTCTCTAAATTCAGAATTATATTCATTTGAAAAAGGTTTTTCTGTTGCACCATTTTGTGTAACATCGTATTGCAAAGAAGTTAAATGTTTTTTAAGTTCACTTTGGCTTTCTTTGATATATTCTTTTTCTTGAATAGGATTTGCCTTACGAGCATCATCAAATAAACTTGGTGATATATGGCAATATCCTTTTGGATTTTTATTTAAATAATCTTGATGATAATTTTCTGCATCATAAAAATTATGTAAAGGCATATTTTCTACTACAATTTTTTGATTATAATTTTTTTCTAAATCTTTTAACTTCTGATCGATTAATTTAGAGTCAGTTGGGTTTGTATAATAAATTCCTGTTCTATATTGTGTCCCTAAGTCATTTCCTTGTTTGTCTAGACTCGTAGGATCTATTGTCTTAAAATACAAATCAATTAATAATCCTAGATCAACTATATCAGGATTATAAGTTACCTTGACAGTTTCAGCAAAACCAGTTTTACCTGTGATCACTTCTTTATAAGAAGGCTTTTCTATAGTTCCATTAGCATAACCTACAACTGTATTTGTAACCCCTCTGACCTGTTTAAAAAAATGTTCTGTTCCCCAAAAACATCCTCCTGCAAAATATATTTCATTTTCTGATGTGTTATTCATTTTCTGATGTTTATTCGATTTAACTAAATTATTTTTATGAGTTTTACAACTTATACTTGTTAGTATTATTCCTGTAATAATTAATGAGCTTATGATGAATAATTTTTTCATGATTTTTTATTTAAAGATTGAGCTAAAAGAGTGAAACCAAAGCCGAAGTAAGCTATATCTTTTAAAATGAAAAAATCTGTTACAGGAACTCCATCAACAAATTTCCAAATCCCGGGAGTTGTAAAAAGATAACTAAGAGTTGTTCCGAAAATAATAAGAATAGCTATTCCCGCATATTTTTTTAATGATTGATATTTTAAAGTTAAAACAACTAATAATGCTACAAGTAATTCAAGTACTCCAACTATATTAGATACAGTTTGATCACTAAATATTTTATAAATCCAAAACGATAATGGGTGATTTTCTACAAGAGACTTTATAGCTTGAGCCTCTGTTGGTGTAAACTTAAAAATGCCTATCCACACTAAAAGTAATACTGTTCCAAATAGAGGTAAGTAATATCCTATTTTGTAAAGATTTATAAAGGGTGAATTAATATTCAAATTATCTTTATGAGTATGAACTAAATTTTTTGTTTCCATTTTTTAATAATTTTTATTGTATATACGATCTTTTATAATAGTAGTCGTATAAATAATTAAAACCTGACAAAAAAAATCTATTTTTTTTTGTTAGATATTAATCTTTCTATAATTTTTACAAAAAAAAACCATTGTAAATGTATCATTTAAAATGGTTTGAGTTTTTTTTATTGTTTTATGAATTTATCTTAAATTTCATTAAATATGTGATGTATTATAATTAAAATAAAAATTAACTTTAGACTATACTTTGGAAATTATTTAATAAAAATTTTAGTCTTAAAAATAGCAGTTTAAAAAGAAAATATTATTTATACACTTTATTTTTTGATGATAAACATTCGTAATGTATTTATTCATGTTTACAATGAGTTTCTATTTTGGACTTTATTTTAGATTTTAGAGCATCTACATTAATTAATTTTTCTTTTGAATTTTGTTTATTCAAAAGATTATCTATTAGCTTTACTTTTTTGTAGTAAGAAGCGCACCATTTACAACTATAAATATGTAAATTCAATCTCAAATTTTGAATTAATGAGATTTTTTTTGCATTTTTTTTCTCTATTTCAAATGTTATTTCATTACAAGGCATAATAACCCAATGAATAATTTTATTCCACATAAGTTAATTTTTAATTAGATAAATTAGATTCAATGCACTCTCTTAATTGTAATCTAGCTCTTTGAAGAATCTTCCATAAATTAGTCGATGTAATTCCTATTTCCTGACAAACAAGTTCTGTTTTTTTTTGTTTTAAATAGTATAGTTTTATAGGAATTAACCATTTATTAGGTAATTTTTCTAAACAATTTTCTAAATAGTTTTCTCTAATATTATTTTCATTTTCTGTCCAATCATTTAATATATTTTTATCAATCCAATTACCATTTTCATCAAAAAAATAATCTAAAGTGATCTCATTTTTATTATTATATTTTTTTCTGTAAAAATCAGAAATTTTATTTTTCAAAATACTAATTAACCAAGTTTTTACAGAGCTATTCCATTGAAATTTTTCATAATTTTCAAAAGCTGAAATAAAAACATCTTGTACTAAATCTTCTGCATCTTCTTTGCTAGATATTAAATAGTTAGTTTTTTTTAATAGGTCCAATGTATAATCATCAATCCATTTTTGGATATTAATATTTTTATCTTTATTTATCATAGGTATATTTTTATAGAAAAACCCGTAGTGCATTTGTATT
>NZ_DICC01000034.1:27910-65441 GCF_002415215.1 Empedobacter sp. UBA5036 | reverse complement strand
GCACGAGGAGAGTAGGAAAAGAATAAGTAGCACCAATATAAGGGAGAAGCGAAACGGGAAAGAAAGGAAGTGAACGAAAAGTAAAGAATAGTTGCCGACAGATGAAGCTGTAATGAAAAGCGTATAAGTGGCTGTGAGAGAAGCAACTAAAAAATGGTGTAGGAGAGTAAGAAAGAGGGGAGGGATAAGGGAGGAATGGGTAATAGTATATCAAGAAAGGGGTAGACTAGAAAAAGTAGAACCTAAGCCAAGCTTAATTTATGAAATAACACACGATAAGAGACAGTCCTTATATAAAACAAAAAAGCTTCTCAAAATTTGAGAAGCTTTTTTGTTTGTAATTAGAAAGACTATTTTGCTTTCTTATAATTTTCTTCAACTTGTTTCCAATCCAAAACATTGTTAAACGCTTTCAAATAATCATCGCGTTTGTTTTGGTATTTTAAATAGTAAGCATGTTCCCAAACATCAATTCCTAAAATTGGCGTTCCTGCGATCTCTGCTCCTGGCATCAATGGATTATCTTGATTTGCTGTACTTGTAACCGCCAAACTTCCGTCCGCTTTCACAACCAACCAAGCCCAACCAGAACCAAAACGTTTAGAACCCGCTTCGTCCAATTGTTTGATTAATTCTTCTGTAGAACCAAATGTTGCTTCAATCTTCGCTTTAAGATCTCCTGTAGGGGCTTTCTGTGGCGTTGGAGACATAATATCAAAATATAGCATGTGATTGTAATATCCACCAGCATTGTTGCGTAAAGCAGCATTATTCATATCCATTTTTTTCAAAATATCTACAATATCATTCGATTTGATATTTGCTTCTTTTAGCGCTGTATTCAATTTGTTGATGTATCCTAAATAATGTTTAGAGAAATGAACTTCCATTGTTTTTGCATCAATGTATTCGTTCAATTCATCGTAACCATATTTCAAAGGTTTAATTTGGAAAGTTCCTGGGTCAGCTTTAACATCTGTAGGATTTCCAACAGGCTCTGCAACAGCTTGCACTGTATCTTGTTTTACAACTTCTTTAGTTGTTGAGTCAGCATTTTCTTTCTTCGTTTCGCATGACTGAACAAAGAAAAGAACACCCAAAACTGACATCAAAAATATACCCTTTTTCATCTTATTCTTTTATGTAGTTTACTTATGATATTAATATTTCTACTAAAATATACTAAAACTATCGAATATAAAATTGATTTCTTTTAATTTTCTGTTAAAATGGAGATTATCATCTAAATCAATAAAGGTAATTTGTTTGTATATTTGATTCATGGATATTGAAATTAATAAAGAAGAATTAAATGATCTAGTTGATAAATTATATTTATTAACTGAAGATTATAAAAATTTGGCTAAAGAAATTTTTAAATATAAAGCTATGAAAGTTGATTTTATTGCTCTTAGTATTTTAAATAGAGCTATGTCAATTAATGAAGGTTTTAGATTATTATTTCAAGAAAATAATTTTTACTCTGCAACTCATCTAATTAGAATACAAATGGATAATCTAATTAGATATAATTCTATCCTAGTTGCTAAAGACGATAGTTATATTGATTATATATTAGACGGAAAAGAAATCAGAAAATTCCGCGATAGCATTTTAAAAAAGAATTTCAATGATGCTTATTTAGTTGAACAAATTTCAAAAAAATTTCCAGAAATAAAAATTTTATACAAAAAATACTGTGGCTTTATTCATTTTAGTAACGAACATTTAGAAAGAATAAAAACCTTTCCTAATATTGAAAATGTAAAATTTCGTGTAGAGATAGGTAATTTCGAAAATTATTCACATCAAGAAAAAGTAGAAATTGTATCTGATATGATTACTATTTCATTATTTATTTTTAATCAAATCAATTATTGGACCGAAGCAAAAAAGACCATAAAATAAAAAAACCTTCCATTCGGAAGGTTTTCTTGTTATATAGAGTTTCTTAATCTCTTTTATAATCTACAACAGCTTCTATAAAAGCTTGTGCATTTTCAACTGGAATATTTGGTAAAATTCCGTGACCTAAATTGGCAATATATTTATACGGACCAAAATCGTCAATCATTTCTTTTACCATTTGCTGAATAGTTTCTGGTGGCGATAACAAACGAGAAGGATCAAAGTTACCTTGTAACGTCTTTTTGAAACCTGTAAACTCACGCGCTAATTGTGGCGTAATCGTCCAATCAACACCCAAAGCAGATGCTTTAGAATCTGCCATTTTCTCTAAAGCAAACCAACAACCTTTTGCAAAAACAGTTACAGGAACTACTTTAGAAACTTCGTTTACAATTTGCTCGATGTATTTCCAAGAAAATTCATCATAATCTTTTGGCGATAACATTCCACCCCAAGAATCAAAAATCTGAATCACATTTGCACCATGTTCCACTTTTTTCAACAAATATTGAATCGTTGTTTGTGTAATTTTTTCTAATAATTGGTGTGCTGCAACTGGATTTTGGAAACAAAAACCTTTCGCTTGATCAAAAGATTTAGAACCACGACCTTCCACTGCATAACACAACAATGTCCAAGGCGAACCTGCAAAACCAATCAACGGAATTTTATTGTCCAACTCTTTCTTTGTAATATCCATCGCTGCATAAACGTATCCTAACTCTTCTTCAACATCAGGAATATAAACTTTTTCTACATCTTGAGCTGTACGAATAGGATTCTCTAACCAAGGACCAACACCAGGTTTCATCTCGAAATTCATTCCCATTGCTTGTGGCACAACCAAAATATCTGAAAAGATAATTGCTGCATCTAACGGAAAACGACGAATTGGTTGAACTGTAATTTCAGCCGCTAACTCTGGCGTTTGACAACGTGTAAAGAAATCATATTTATCTCTCAATTCGATAAACTCTGGTAAATAACGTCCTGCTTGACGCATCATCCACACTGGCGGACGCTCTACCTCCTCACCTCTCAATGCTTTTAAAAGCAAATCATTTTTTATCATTGATGTATTTTTTTATATTTTCAATAACTACTTCCACCAATGGTGTTTGCGCAGTTATAATTTCATGATTTGGATAAACTTCTTCTATCGCAGAAGTTGTTGTATTTCCGATTGTAAAAATACGCGAACTTTCTGAAATTTCATTTTGTTGATGAAACGCTTTGAATGACAACGGACTAAAAAAAGCATACACATCAAATGTTTCATTTAATTGATAAACAATTTGCCCTGATTGATATGTTATAATTTGATTGACTTCGTGATTTGCTTTTGATAATTCATTCACCAACAAATCTCGACGGGAAGAACCACATAAGAAATTCCATTTCGGAGAATAATTTCCTGAAATCAATTTCGGAGCTAAATCTTCTGCATAATCTTCAACCAACACAACTTCTCTGTTTTGTGCTTTTAGTTTTTCTGCCGTTTTTTTTCCAACAACAAAAAAATGACCATTCAATTCCAATCCTTGAATGGCATTTACTGTATTTTGACTCGTCACGATAAATTGATGAACGGATTCATCAACCTGTGCAGAAATTTCATTTTTCGAAGTCAATTCAATTTGTAAAGTTGGTTTACAAACCACCTCAACATCAGTTCCAAATTCTTTTTCAAGCAATTCAGGAGAAATAAACTTCGTGAATAAAACTTTCGTTCGCACTATTTCGTTCCGATTTCTTTTTTAATTTCTTCAATCATTTTTGCTGCACCTTGCGCAATACATTCTTCAGCAAACTCACGACCTTTCGTCAAATATTCATCTGCTTTGAATTGTCTTTCGATTGAAATCATCTCTTGTCCATCAATTGATAAAATTGCTCCTTTGAACGAGTAATTTTCTTCATCAATTTTTTCAACTAACGCACCAATTGGCGCTGTACAACCTCCTTCTAAAACATTCAAGAATTGACGTTCTACTGTTGCAAAAAGTTCACATTGCGGATTATTAATATCACTCAAATCAAAACCTTCTTTGGCAACAATTCCCAAAATCCCTTGTGATGGCGCAGCAATCATCCAATCAATCACTTTATAATGAAGACCTTTTTCTGCCAATTCATCTAAAATTTCTGAACGATCCAAACCTGCAAAAGCAAATACAGCTCCGTCCCAATCTGCATTATCTTGCAACTTTTTCAGACGTAATTGCACATTTCCTCGTAAATCTACAATCGTATCATTTGGATATTTATGATTCCAAAATGCTTTACGACGCAAAGATCCTGTTGCAATAATTCGGTGTTCTTTCTCGAAAATATCTTCCGATTTGTACACCAAAATATCCGCAGAACTTGCACGCTCTGGATATGCAATCAACTCTAATGTTTCTGGTAAAACAGTTGGTACATCTTTCAACGAATGAACCGCAATATCCACTTGATCATTCAACAAAGCAATGTCCAATGAACGCGTAAAAACACCTGTTAAACCTAATGAATAAATGGGTTGTTTTAGATTTGCATCACCTTCAGAAGTAATCGGAACGATTTCTGTTGGATGACCTTTTGCCTCAAGAATAGAAGCAACTTTATTGGCTTGCCAAAGCGCTAACGGACTTTGACGTGTACCAATTTTTATTGTTTTCATGATTGTATTAAGCTTGTTTTAAATGAAACATTTTTTCGATTAACTGAATTGTTTCGTCTGCATTTTCTTTATTTTCAATCAAATAAGAAGCAAACTGATTTGTAATTTTCTGAATTACTTTTTCAGTTAAAATCGTTTCATTTTCGTCAATGTTTACATTATCTTTTTTCAAATTATTTAAAGCAAAACTCTGAAAAAAGTCTAATCTATCTTTGAAAGATTGAATAGCAGGAACCAATTCTCTGGTTTCTAACCATTCGTAAAACTCTGTAGAATGCTCCTCTATAATTGCCAAAGCTTCTGGAATTGCATTGCGACGTTGCGCAATTGTATCATCTACCATTTTAGACAATCCGTCCACATTTACCAATTGTATAGATTCGCGAGCAGCCAATGTATGAATTACATTTTCTGGAACTGACATATCAATAATCGTCATTTCCTTATCGAACGGAATCATTTCTTCTGTAATCGTGTAATTACTTGCTCCCGTTGCAACAATTAGAATATCTGTTTTTTGTAATTCTTCTTTTAATTCGCTGTGATCTTTTACGGTAATATCGTATTTCAGTCCAAGAATTTCTGCCTTTTCTTTTGTACGATTGATTAGCGTAATGTTTGTATTTGGATAATGTTTGACCAAATTAGCACACGTATTACGACCAATTTTACCAATTCCGTACAACAAAATATTTTTGTCAACTAAGTTTCCTTGCGTTGCTTGAATAAAATTAACCGCTGAATATGCAACCGAAGCAGAACCGTTACTTAAGAAAGTTTCGTTCTTCACTTTTTTACTAATTTGAATCGCAGTATTTACCAAACGCTCTAAAAAAGCATTTGATGCACCTTGTTTTTTGAAACGAGAAAACCAAATTTTGATTTGTCCGATGATATCAAAATCACCTAAAATCTGACTTTCTAATCCCGACGAAACACGGAATAAATGTGTAATCGCTTCTTCTCCTTCTTTTACCATCATAAATTGACGGAATTCATCTGCATTACCTTCTGTGTATTTACAATATTGCTCAACGATTTGATCTTCGTTTTCTGCAAAACCATAAAATTCAGTACGATTACAAGTTGATACAATAAAAAAGTTTTCTAATCCATTCGTTTTAGAATCTTGCGTAAACGTTTCAACTTGTTCCGGGAAAAATGTAAATTTACCACGTGTAATGGCGTCAGCTTTTTCATAACTGATTCCGATTACGTAAAAATTTTCTTCCGTTTTATTACCTCTAATTGCCATTTCTTCAAATACTGATACAAAAGTAGTTTCAAAAGTCTTCGAAAAATAACTTTAAAAAGAAAAAATAACGCTAAAAATTAAAGTTTGCTTTTTTAGAATAATTATAAATTAAAGGTTTATATTTGTATGTAAACCATTATAAAGAGCGAAGTTGACAATTATCACGTTTTTTATATGACAAACCTCATCATTCGAAATGGATTTAAAAAATACCCATAAAAGTAAAATTAACGAGTATAAATTGTCAACAGACGTATTTATCGCTCAAATAGACAACTTTACAGCTTCTACAGACACGATTCTGAAAGGAATTGACAAGCGTTATATACAATTCTATTTTTGTACAAAAGGTTCGCTGACATTTAATTTTAATAATGGTATTTATAAAATCAATTTGAACGAAGGAAAAAGTTTTTTGTTTTATTATCCAACATTAGATATTCCATTATCGTTAAATATAAATGCAGAAAGTAAGGTTTATATTGTGGTTTTGTCTATTCATAAATTACATCAATTGTTTGCAGAATATCAAATTCAGAATAATTTGATTTCGAGCATGACGCAAGAGAAATTTTATATTGAACGCGAAATTGGGCCAGCGATAAAATTAGTTTTGAATCAAATTGAACAAATGAAACTTTCTCCACAATTTCAAAATTTATTTTTGAATGGAAAAATGTACGAATTGTTCACGCTTTATTTTTCTGAAATCGAAAATCAAACTGAGCATTGTCCTTTCTTGAATGATGAAAATGAAGGAAAACGAATCAAAGAAATCAAAGATTATTTATTAGCTGATTTTAAAAATCCTCCAACCATCAAACAACTTTGCGAAAAATTTTCGATCTCGGAATATCATCTGAAAGAAGGTTTCAAAGAACTTTATGGAACAACTGTTTATGGTTATTTATTGGATAAAAAACTGGAATATGCGTTGCATAAATTAGAAGAAAATCAACAAATGGTAAAAGATATCTCGTTTGAAATTGGTTACGAAAATCCATCTCATTTTATATCAGCATTTAAGAAAAAATACGGCTTGACACCTAAACAATACATTAAACAATTTCAGTAAAAAATTTAAGAATTGTTAATCTTAATATCATTTATTAAATACTTACTTTTGTTAAATATTTATAAATAGTTATGCAAAAATTTTTACTTCTTTTATTTCCTTTTGCCGCTTTTGCGCAACAACCCGACTATTATGAAGGGATTGATTTTAAACAAAATGGAAAAACGATAAAGGAAGAATTACACGATTTAATCAATGCTACGCATCATGCGGTTAGTTACAAAACTGTTTGGGATATTTTAATGAAATCAGATTTAGAAATAGGCTCTAAAGATAGAGTTTTATTGATTTATGGTTTTACTGATAATTCTACTGTTTATGCTGAACAACGCACTCGTGATGTCAACAATAGAAATACTACAGGCGGTAATGCAAATGGAAAATGGGAACGCGAACACGTTTTTCCGAAATCGTGGGCAAATCCTGTTTTGACGACTAGTTATCCAGGAACAGGGACAGATGCACATAATTTACGCGCAGTTGATAGACAATTAAATTCGACTAGAAGTAACAATGCTTATCGTGAAAAATGGGCACAAGATGTGACAGGGCAAGCCAAATTAATCAATGGAGGTTTTTATCCTGGTGATGAATGGACGGGAGATGTGGCGCGAATTATTATGTATATGTATGTACATTATGGGTTGGAAACTGATCCGCAATTAGTTGCGTACAACAATACGACAACAACCAATAATGATGGAATGCCAGATATGTTTCTGAAATGGAATGTGCAGGATAAAGTATCTGAATTTGAGAAAGTTCGAAACGAAATTATTGCCGAAACGCAAGGAAGTCGAAATCCATTTATTGATAATCCGTATTTAGCAACGTTGATTTGGGGAGGAGATAAAGCCGAAAATACTTGGGCTGAATTATCTGCGAACGATTACAATTATCAACAAACGCTTGTAGAAGTTTTTCCAAATCCAACAACAGATAAGGTAAAAATTAATGCGAAGAATTTTGATTATGTCAATTTATATGATTTTAATGGTCGTTTACTTGGAATTGAATTAGGTTCGGAAGTTAATTTGAAAAATTATCCAGCTGGAATGTATATTTTATCTATTCACCTAAAAGATGGAAAAATCATCACGAAAAAAGTGATTAAGAAATAATTTTAAACAAAAAATTCCAACTCTAAGAGTTGGAATTTTTTGTTTATTCATTTTAACAACCTTCGTTATACATCACGTCAAAAGAAGCTACTTTATCATTTACCAATTTGAATTGTAATATTGAACCTGCATCTTGATCTTCTACATTAAAATAACGAAAAGCCTTTGTTCTTTTATCCGTTTTATCATCATAACCATCATAAATAGAGATATTCAAGTTTTTGTATTTTGATAATAATTCATCTAATGAAGAACCAACTTTAATTCCAGACAATGTTTTAAGGCTCGAATCTGTCGATTTTACGCTATAAACAGTCAAATTATTAGAACCATTTCCATCTCCGTTCGATGTTAAGCCTACTTTATAGGTTACGCCTTTCGAAACAATTGTCAAATCATCTTCTGGATAACCATATTCGTTTAATTTCAACTTGAATTTTTGTCCAGTTAATTTCTCTAATTCAGACAATTTCATTCCAAGTTTTACGTCATTAATACGAGTTGTAGAAACTTGCGCTTGCAAAGCTATTCCAGCTACAAAAGCAGCTATAAAAAATATTTTTTTCATTTTTATGTATTTAGGTTTTAATCATTATTCTAAAGTGTACATTCTTCTGGATTATAGGAACTCAATCCTATTGTTGTTACAATTTCATTTTTCAAAGAAAAAGTCAATATTACACCATTTTCTTTATCATCAATTCTAAATTCTCTGTAATTATTATTCGATTTATCCAACAACACATTGTATTTCGACGAATAAGCTTTCCATAAATCGTCCAACGTACTGCCAATACCAATTCCAGATAAGGTTTTGATGTTTTTACTTGTTGTCGAAATAGAACTTAAATAGGTATCATTTTCTGTTTTACTCAAATAACCACTTCTTATTTCGATCGTGTAATCAATTCCTTTTAAAGTTATTTTCGTTTCGTTTTCATCTGCAATCGCCACAGGTTTATTGCCTAATAATTTCAATACTTCGGACGGACGCATACCAATTTTCAACTCATTCATTCGTGTTGTAGAAATCTGACCAAATCCAACTACAGAAAGCAAGAAAAATCCTAATAAAACTATTTTAGTCCTCATAAATATTATTGTTTAAATATCCCGATTCATTCGACAAAACCATTTTTACGACTTTATTATTTTTCAAATAAAAATCTAATGTACATCCATTATCAAGATCATTTATTGCAAAAGCTCTGACCGATTTTGTTTCGTCATCTTCAAAAATATCTTGCACCGAAATATCATATTTTTTGTACGCTTTCCATAAATCATCCAACGAACTTCCAATTTTTATTCCTGATAAAGTCGAAAGTTGAGCGCTAACAGACGAAACTGTATACACTTCAAATTGTTTTGTTTTCAAATTCTTATAATACGAAATATGATATTTAATTCCATTCAACTCAATGTCCTGTTCAGGCATTTCAGGATTATTTACATCATAAAGAGCTAATTTATTTGGTGTTAAAGCTGCTACTTGTTTTTGCGTCATTTCGTACGAAATATCTCCAAATTTGGAAGTCGTTACTTTTTGAGCAAACACTGTCGAAGTAAATAGCAAAAAGCATCCTAAAATTGATAAAATTCGACTAAGCATAAGCATTAATTTGAGCAATATGTTTTACAATTTTTCCATTATCCAACACCCAAAGTGCATCATAAACTCCAGCTCCATCGCTATATGTTGCGAACAAATAATATTGATTTAACTCTTTATTGTAAGTAAGTTTTGTAGCGGATAAATTTGCGTTATATAAATTGGTAAAATATTCTTTTGGAATGATAATCTCTTTTCCTTTGAATGATATTTTAAACGATTTGAATTCTGTTTGAGGAATCATTCCGTCCGAACCAAGAAAATCTTTTTCATCAATCGCATAAACAAAATCACCTTCCTTGAAAATTTTATGCTTTTTTGAATTAAATGTTTGCGTTTCGAGCTGAATAATATAATCTGCAACCGAAAATTCTATTTTAGAATCATTTGTCGAAGTTGGTGAAATCGATTCAAAATCTTCTAATTTTTTGATTCGATCATGGTAAACATAACCAGCTTTTTCAGGTTGATATTCGACCAAATACCATTTCGAATTTTCTTCATCAGAATCAATTGGATAGATAGAATTTGAATTGACTTTAGCAACAATTTTAGATGAAGTACTTTTTTCATCTCTCACATTTACAAAACCATCTTTATCTTGGACAATCCCAAATTGAGCTTGCGCAAAATAGCTTAAAAAAGTAGTAAGAATGAATAAACTTTTTTTCATTTTTTGATTCGATTTTCTTGAAGTAAAGCTAACAAAATCTAAACCAAAAATTTTCACGAATTATAGTGATTTTACAAAATCGATATTTCTTTTCAAACCATCATATTTTGTACGTTTGACAGGCGATTTCTTAAAAATTTCTCGAAAAACATCTTCCGTAATTTCTTCCCAATCTTTTTTTGAGAATTGATTAATTTTCTCATGACCAACAAAACGAGTTTCTTTCGTTGGCAACGAAAAACGATTCCATGGACAAACTTCTTGACAAACATCACAACCAAAAATCCAATCATCAAATTTCCCTTTCATTTCGGTCGGAATTTGATCTTTCAATTCAATTGTAAAATATGAAATACATTGACTTCCATTCACTGTTTTATTGGGTAAAATTGCCTCAGTTGGACAAGCATCAATGCAACGCGTACACTTTCCACAATGATCCGTTTCGATTGGAGAATCATAGGCTAAATCCAAATCAATAATTAATTCGGACAAAAAGAAAAACGAACCTTTTTGTTTAGATAATGTCAACGAATTTTTTCCAACCCAACCAATTCCAGTTTTTTTTGCCCAAGCATGTTCCAGAATTGGAGCTGAATCTGTAAAAGCTCGTCCACTCACCTCTCCTATTTCTTCTTGAATAAAATCTAATAATTCGCGCACTTTTTCCTTCACGACAAAGTGATAATCTTCGCCTTGCGCATACATCGCAACCTTATAAGAATCTGGATTTCGATCTAAATTTTGGTAATAGTTATACGCCAACGAAATCACAGATTTTGCTCCTTCTACCAAAATTCGAGGATCCAATCGCATATCGAAATGATTTTCCATATACAGCATTTCTCCATGATAATTATTCTTTAACCAAGACTCTAAACGTGGAGCTTCCTCTTCCAAAAAATCTGCTTTGGCAATACCACACGAAATAAATCCCAATGCTTCAGCTTTTTCTTTGATTCGATGGGACCATTTTATTTTGATATGTTCTTCTGTTTGAAGGAGCATTAGTTAATTCGTAATTATGAATTTATAATTATTATATCGACGAGATTAAATTTTATCATTCTGAATGAAACGTGAGTGAAATGAAGAATCTTAGATTCCTCCTAACGCAAGAATAATATGTCGTGTGAGCCATTTTCGATTTATTAGAGTAAGAAAATCGTTAAGATTCTTCGACAAGCTCAGAATGACTTAGAACAAAATTACAAATCAAACAAATCGGTTTGAGGTGAATTTTCTCCACGATATTTTACACCAATATGTTTGAAAGCTTTTTCTGTTGCCACACGTCCACGAGCAGTACGCATCAAATAACCTTCTTGAATGAGATACGGTTCATAAACTTCTTCTAATGTTCCACCATTTTCTCCAACTGCTGTTGCTAAAGTTGTAATTCCGACTGGTCCACCTTTAAATTTTTCAATAATTGTTGATAAAATTCTGTTATCCATTTCATCTAAACCATTATCATCAACTTTTAGAGCTTTTAAAGAAAATTCAGCAATTGATAAATCAATTTTTCCATTTCCTTTAATTTGTGCAAAATCTCGAGTCCTTCTCAATAAAGCATTTGCTATACGAGGAGTTCCACGACTACGACCTGCAATTTCTATCGCCGCTCTTTCGTCAATTGGTGTGTCTAAAATACGAGAAGATCGCTCAACAATCGTACTTAATAATTCAACATTATAATATTCGAAACGGAAATTAATTCCAAAACGAGCACGAAGCGGCGCAGTTAATAAACCAGAACGCGTTGTTGCACCAATTAATGTAAAAGGATTCAAACCAATTTGAACCGAACGTGCATTTGGTCCAGATTCGATCATAATATCAATCTTAAAATCTTCCATTGCCGAATACAAATATTCTTCGATAACGGGAGACATACGATGGATTTCATCAATAAAAAGCACATCATTTTCTTCCAAATTCGTCAATAAACCAGCTAAATCACTCGGTTTATCGAGAACTGGTCCAGATGTAATTTTGATTCCTACACCTAATTCATTCGCAATAATATTTGCCAATGTCGTTTTTCCCAAACCTGGAGGTCCATGCAACAAAACGTGATCCAACGCTTCGCCTCGAAGTTTAGACGCCTTTACGAAAACTTCTAGATTCTCGAGAATATGCGCTTGCCCAGCAAAATCATCAAAACTTTGCGGACGAACAGTATTTTCGTGATTTAGATCGTCGTCTGGATAAAATTCTTTATCAGGATTTAATAAATCTGACATAAAATGATGATATAAATTATAATGATGATATTACGAAGGACAAATTAAATTATCCTCCGTACTTTTACACCTACAAAGAACGCAATATTTTTTTAGATAAAAAGAATTATGAGCAAAGGAATATTATTAGTGAATTTAGGTTCGCCCGATTCTACCAATGTTGAAGACGTAAGAACTTATTTACGCGAATTTTTAATGGATAAGAAAGTTTTAGATTCTCCTTGGATTATTCGTAAAACTGTTGTTGAATTATTTATTTTACCAAAAAGACCAGAAAAATCTGCTGAAGCTTACCGAAAAATTTGGACAAAAGAAGGTTCTCCTTTGATTGTTTACTCTAAAATTTTGAGAGATATGGTACAAAAACAAATGGATATTCCAGTTGTTTTGGCAATGCGTTACAAAAACCCTTCAATAGAAGCTGGTTTACAAGAGCTTTATGACAAAGGAGTTCGCGACATTTTGGTTGTTCCTTTGTATCCTCAATACACGATGTCTTCTACAGAAACTGTTGCGGATAAAGTGCTTGAAATTCAGAAAAAAAGCTACAAAGATACCAACATTAATTTCTTGAAAGCTTTTTACAATCATCCAGATTATATCAAGGTTTTAGGAGATTCTATCAAAGAAAAATTACCTGAGAATTTTGATAAATTATTGTTTTCTTATCACGGAATTCCAGAACGTCACGATAATAAAGCACTTCGTGCTGCAAAAGCGAGCAAATTACCTATTGAAACTTATCGTAATCAATGTTTTGAAACAACACGTTTGGTAACCGAATACTTGCAATTACCAGAAGATAAATATACCACTTCTTTTCAGTCTCGTTTAGGTCGTGACCCTTGGATTAAACCTTATACAGACCACATGTTAGAAGAATTTCCTGCACAAGGCGTTAAGAATTTAGCGGTTTGCACCCCTGCCTTTGTTTCGGATTGTTTGGAGACTTTGGAAGAAATTTCGATGGAAGGACAAGAAGAATTCTTAAAAGCTGGTGGTAAGCAATTTACATACATCCCTTGTTTGAATGATCGTCAAGATTGGGTGGATACATTAGTGAAATGGTTGAAAGGTTGGCAAAATAATTAAGAAAGGTTTTTAGCCTTACAAAATAAATTAGATATCTTTGTTTGGAATTTTTCAATTTTAAACAAAGATATTTTTTTTAAAATGAGACTAATTTTCTCAATTATATTTTTAGTCCTATCACTTTTTAGTTCGGCTCAATTTTTAGATACTAGTGGAAATCTAATTATTGATGGTCGAAAATATCTGAAATCCAAAGTGGATACTACAGGACGAAAATCGGGTTGGGAAATTTATGGTGCAAATACTTTAACCGTTAATCAAAATACCTTTTCCAATTGGATGGCAGGTGGTGAAAATTCGGTTTCACTAAATGCTAAAGCTGATTACGAATTTAATTTCCGAAAAAAGAAACACTTTTGGGACAATCGTTTTATTTTTGAATATGGTTTTTTAGACAATAAAACCAATGGAACGCGTAAAACTGCTGACAATCTAAATATCACAACTTCTTATGGATATTTGATAAAAGAAAAGTGGTACCTAACCTCATCACTTAATATTCGTTCACAGTTTTCTACAGGTTACAATTACGGAACAACTCCAAAAACAAAACTATCAAACTTATTTGCGCCTGCATATGTAACAATTGGGGTCGGTGCGAATTATACGCCAAATTCTAATTTTTCTGTCAGTTTTCAACCTTTAACATCAAGAACAACAATTGTAGCAGACAAAGATTTGCAAAAGAAAGGAACTTATGGTTTACGAAACGATGGAGATACGTTTCTTTTTGAAGTTGGAGCATATTTAGGTGGTCGATACAAAATGAAACTTTTTGATAACGTAACTTACGATAATAATATTGGAATTTTCTCTAATTATTCGAACAAATTTTATAACCTCGATATTGTATATGCTGGATTATTAGACATGAAAATTAATAATTTTATGTCTACCCAATTAACCATCAATTTGATTTACGATGAAGATCAAGTTGCGCAAACACAGTTTAAACAAGCTCTTGGGATTGGCTTAACTTATAAAATAGACAGTACTAAGAAAAAAGATAAGAAGAAACGTCGAAAGAAGGAAATTCTCCCATATTTCGATACATCTGGCATTTCTCCAGTCAAATTACCTAGAATAAAACTGGAGAAGCAAAACTATGATCAAGTTTTTGATAAAAATACAATTGACGAAAAATCAACGTATATTAAATCAGAATCCATATTTTTGGAATAAATTTATATAAATCAACCAAATCTACATGAAAAAAGTTTTATTTGTATTAGCAATTTTAGGAAGTGCTACAACTTTTGCACAAACAGTAAAAGATGGTAAAGTAGCTACTGATAGCAAGCGGTATTTAAAAGATCAAAAATTTGATGGTCGTCAACCTGGATGGTTCGTTTCGGGAAATAATTCACTTTTATTTTCTCAAAGTGCATTCAGTAATTGGGTTGCAGGTGGTGTTAATTCGTTTGCGCTGAACGGAAGTTTAGATTACGAATTTAATTTAACAAAAGAGAAACACATTTGGGATAATCGTATCGTTTTAGGATACGGAGTTCAAACCAATAAAGGCGAAAGTTCTCGCAAAACAAATGATGTGATAGACCTTACTTCTTCTTACGGTTACAGCATTGGAAATCATTGGTATTTAGCTGCTGCTATGAATTTCCGTACGCAATTTACTGAAGGTTATGATTATGGAACTGATCCAAAAACGAAGATTTCGAACTTAATGGCTCCTGGTTATTTAAGTTTAGGATTGGGTATTGATTACAAACCAAGCGAAAATTTTCAAATTAATATTCACCCATTTACACCAAGAATGACCTTTGTCTTAGACAAAGATTTACAGAAAAAAGGAAATTTTGGACTTAAAAATGATGGAGACAATACTTTATTTGAATTCGGTGCATATTTAGGTGCGCGATATAAACTACAAATTATGGAAGGAATTTCTTATGATAACCGTGTCGGAATCTATGCAGATTACCTGAAAAATTTCGGAAATATGGACGTTGCTTATCAAGGAATTTTGGATATGAAAGTGAACAAGTTTGTTTCGGCACAAGTAAGTGTCAACCTATTGTATGATGAAGATCAAATCAAAAAAACACAGATTAAACAAACACTTGGAATTGGATTTAATTACAAATTTGATAACACGCCACCAAAAATAGAAGAAGCTCCAGCAATTGCATTTATGCAAGAAGCACCAATTTTCGAAGAAAAAGAAGAAACTGTAGAAGTAGCAACAAATATTCTAAAAAGAGAACCAATTCTTAATGAAACAAAATTAGTCACTCAATAATATTTTTAACCTGCTTTTAATAAGCAGGTTTTTTATTTTTCTTATTTTTATAACTCAATAGAAGAATAAAATGACAAAAAATATTTTCGGCGCACTTTTACCACAAATTTTAATAATTGTTTGGGCAGCTTTCGAGCTTTACCTTGGGTTCAACAACGAACAAAATAACCGCATCATTCTTAGCGCAATCGTGATATTAATCTTCGTTATTTTTACAATTATTACATTACTCAAGGTAATTAAATATCCCAACGACCCAACTTATTTGAAGAAAAAGTAATTTATATAAATGTAATTCTTAAAACTGAACGTTTAACTTTGAGACCAGTCACACTTGATGATACTGAAACAATTCATCAATTATATTCTATCGAAGAAGTTGATCAATATAACACTTTAGGAATTCCAGAAAATATAGAGGTTACAATTCTTCATGTAAAAGATTTAATAAAATCTAATCAAGGAGAACAACCACAAGCTTATACTTTTGTTATCGAAAATGACAATCAATTTGCTGGATTAATTTCTCTAAATTTAGGTCGAGCTAAATACAAGAATGCAGAAGTTTGGTTTAAACTTCATCCAGATTTTTGGAATAAAGGCTTTGCTACAGAAGCTTTAAAAGAAATTATTTCTTTTGGTTTTAATACTTTAAATCTTCATAGAATTGAAGCTGGATGCGCAATTGAAAATATTGGTTCTTACAAAGTTCTTGAAAAAGTTGGAATGATACGAGAAGCGCATACAAGACAATTACTTCCTCTAAAATCTGGTTGGGCAGATAATTATGGCTACGCTATATTATCGAGTGACATTCTATAAATATTAAGTCATTCCAAACTCATTTTAGAATCATATCTTATTTGATAACAAGTTCAGCTTATCTACAAATTCTCCCTTAAATTTCGTAAACTTGTGTTATTAAAACAACAAAAATGAAATTAATCGGTCCTTTCAAACAAATTATAACACTTGCCAATTTACCTTTAAAAGGTGCTATTCACGAAAACCAAGTCGAAGTTCTCGAAGATGGGGGAATTATTATTGATGATGAAACAATTGTAGAAATAGGAAATTTCGAAACGCTTTCTCAACAACATCCAAACATCCAAATTGAACGAATTGAAACAGAACAAATTCTTCTTCCAGGATTTGTAGATTCACACACACATGTTTGTTTTGGAGGAAATCGCGCCAAAGATTTCGCAATGCGTTTGGATGGAAAAACATATTTAGAAATTGCCAAAAGTGGTGGTGGAATTTGGTCTACAGTAACAGAAACACGTAAAAAAACGGTTGACGAACTGAAAGATATTACGCTAAAACATATTGCGCAATTAGCTAAACAAGGAATCACAACTGCTGAAGTAAAATCGGGTTATGCACTTTCTGTTGAAGGCGAAATTAAAATGTTGGAAGCGATAAATATGGCGAATCAAGAAAGCGAAATTGATTTAGTTCCAACTTTTTTGGGTGCACATATGAAACCAAAAGATTTCGAAGGTTCAAATCAAGAATATTTAGAACTTTTAGTCAAAGAAGTTTTTCCAAAATTGAAAGCTGATGATTTAGCAAATCGTATCGATATTTTTGTGGAACAATCTGCTTTTTCTGTTGAAGAAGGCGATTATTTCTTGAATGAAGCAAAAAATCAAGGATTTGAAATTACGATTCACGCTGATCAATTTACAGCTGGAGGAAGTTATTTAGCAACAAAATATAATGCATTGAGTGCAGATCATTTAGAATTTTCTGGTGAAGAAGAAGTGAAAAATCTTGCCAATTCTAATGTTGTGGCAACTGTTTTACCTGGTGCTTCTATCGGTTTGGGAATGCAATATGCGCCTGCACGAAAATTGTTAGATGCTGGTTGTTGCGTTTCTATTGCTTCGGATTGGAATCCTGGTTCGGCTCCGATGGGAAATCTTTTGACACAAGCTTCTGTTTTGGCTACTTTCGAGAAATTATCAATGGCAGAAGTTTTAGCGGCAATTACTTTTCGTGCGGCAAAAGCATTGAATTTAGCTGATCGAGGAACAATAGAAAAAGGTAAAAAAGCCGATTTTATCAGCTTCTCTACCTTCGATTATCGTAATATTATCTATTATCAAGGGCAATTACAACCAACTCATGTTTGGAAAAATGGCGCGTTGATTAATCAATAGTGTAAATATTATCAGGAGTGATGGTGTTTGTCGGCGTGTAAATTAACCAATCGGTAATCATTTCTTGCGGATAAAGACCTTCATCTCCTTCATTCAAACCTTCTACAGCATAAGGACGATTCAAGCAAACACCAAAAATTTCGTTGTTTTCATTGATTCCATACACATCAAACCAAATATGTTCCTTATTCATTTCATGATCGACATCAAATCCTAATTTGATTAAAAATCGATAATAATTTTCTTCATCTGCTTCTGGATTAAAATACGTGTTAAATGCTTTTTTATACGATTCAAAACGTTGATAAGCCAAGGCTGACATTCGTTCCGTTTCCTGATCGCTGATAAAGAAAATCGGATTATCTGCAATTGTTGCTGCATAAACTTCTGGCGTTAACGTATGTCCTTCTTGCACCGCTAACAAAACACCACAAGGTTCGTAATTTTCGTTTTCTGGTTGACGTTCATTGTAACCTCCTGGAATTGTTGCAGGATAATCTTTCACCACATCTTCCCAACGTTTCCAACAAAATGTAATATCCAAACCATCATAACCAATATTAAATTCTTCATTTTCTGGCGAACGAAAATCTGGTTTGATAAACGCATTTACAATCATATCCAAAGCCGAATTCATCTGCTCTACTCCATCTTTGATGTTCAACATCTCCAACTCCACAGAACCGCAACGATGCAAACCATGCGTATGCATCCAATACACGCGATCACCATTTTCGTCCTCATCATAAACGCCATGTATCACATATAAATACGAAGGCGCAGGCGGAATTTCTGACTCTGCTGTCACTTTCGCCCATTTACCAGAAAGCAAACGATAAGGCATAAAATCGACAACAATAGATGGATTTTCGACAATGGCTTGCATTATTTTTAGTTGCAAATGAAAACTATCCAACGCATCATTTCCAAAATACATCACAGATTCCAAATAAAAATCTTGTTGCGTTGCAATTTCCATTTCTTCGTCCGAAATCATATTTCCGAAACCAAATTCAGAATAATCATTACTTCTCGCATCCACAACATACAAATTCACATCAAATTCTTCTTCCAAATAAGACACAACAAGTTGATATTCTTGCTTTACAGCTCCATTTTCGTCTTTATCAATTTCGATAAGATCAAAATTGATTAATTGAAAATAATCCGTTGATTTTAGACTATTTTCGATTGATTCTCTTGAAAATACAAAATCTTTCGACGAAGGAAAAATTCCCATTGTAGAAGGTAAACTCAATCCATCTTCTGCAATTCCTTTGTACAATTCTTGATTTGTCATAGTATAATTTTAGTTTGATTTTTGTTAAAGATAAATCTTTTAAGTTCATCAAAATTTTAGCAAAATGTTAAACTTTAAAATGATTAAAGATGATAATTCAGTTCGCATTACGTTAATTTATTGTAATTTTGTTCGCATAATTTTACAATTATGATAGCATCTATGACAGGTTACGGTAAATCCGTATTGGAATTACCTGAGAAAAAAGTAACGATAGAAATCCGTTCTTTAAACAGTAAAACACTAGATTTAAACACGAGAATTCCTTCTTTTTATCGTGAAAAAGAATTAGAAATCAGAAACCTTATTTCAGAAAAAGTTCAACGTGGAAAAGTTGATTTTTCGATGTTAGTAGAGTTAAATCCTGCTGCAAGAAATCAAAATATAAATGCTGAATTAATCAAAAGTTATATGGCAGAATTTAAATCAATCACACCAAATGTGACTGATGGTGAATTATTGCCTGTAGTAATGCGCCTTCCAGACGTTATTTCGTACACGCAAGACGATTTGAGTGAAGACGAATGGAATCAAATTCGCGCAACAATTATTGATGCGATCGACGCATTAAATCAATTTAGATTAGATGAAGGAAAAGTTTTAGAGAAATATTTGACTTTAAACTTGAATAACATTCTTGAGCTTTTAACACAAGTTGTCCCTTTTGAAAAAGAACGAATTGAAACTATAAAAGAACGTTTCAATAAACGTTTAGAAGAATTAAAAGTTGATGTTGATCAAAATCGTTTCGAACAAGAATTAATTTTCTATTTGGAGAAATTTGATATCACAGAAGAAAAAGTTCGTCTAAAAAACCATTGCGAATATTTCTTAAAAGAATTAGCTGGAACTGAATCAAATGGAAAAAAACTAGGATTTATTTCGCAAGAAATTGGTCGTGAAATCAATACATTAGGTTCTAAATCAAATCATTCTGAAATGCAAAAAATTGTTGTTCAGATGAAAGATGAATTAGAAAAAATTAAAGAACAATCGTTAAACATTTTATAATGAAAAAAGGAAAATTAATCGTCTTTTCGGCTCCATCAGGCGCAGGAAAAACAACTTTGGTTCGTTACGCTTTAGAACAATTGGAGAATATCAAATTTTCTATTTCTTGTACAACTAGAGATAAACGCGAAGGTGAAACTCACGGAGAAGACTATTATTTCTTAACACCAGAAGAATTTAAGGCAAAAATTGCAAACGACGAATTCGTAGAGCACGAAGAAGTTTACCGCGATAATTTTTACGGAACTTTAAAATCGGAAGTTGATCGCATTACATCAGAAGGAAATTCTGTTATTTTTGATATTGATGTTATTGGTGCATTGAATATCAAAAAATTGTACGGAGATCAATGTTTAACAGTATTTGTAAATCCTCCATCTTTGGAAATATTGAAAGAACGTTTAATTTCTCGCAACACAGAAAGCGAAGATAAATTGAAACAACGTATTGATAAAGCAGGAATTGAAATGGAAAAAGCTAAAGAGTTTGATATCATTTTATTGAACGACGATTTAGAAACTGCAAAAGCAAAAACCTTAGAAATTATTACAGATTTTATTAAATAATAATTTTTAATCATCATGATATAAATGCCTCGAATAAATAAAATCGAGGCATTTTTGTTATCTTTAGCTTTCGAAAAAATCACTACATAAAATGGAAATAGAAAATAGTTTAGAAATCAACAACGCCAATATTCATTATGTTCACCACGAAATAAATCCAGAAAATCCAACACTTATTTTTTTACACGATTCCTTAGGTTGCACCCAACTTTGGAGAGATTTCCCAAAAGAAGTTGCCGAAAAAACAAATTGTAATTTATTCATCTACGATAGAAAAGGTTATGGAAAATCGTCGCCTTTTACCATTGATCGTCGCGAATTGACTTACATGCATGATGAAGCAGATTTTCTAAATGATTTGGTTCAATATTTCAACTTCAAAGACATTATTTTATTTGGACATAGCGATGGCGGATCGATTGCGTTACTTTATGCTTCGAAATATCATCAAAATTTAAAAGGAATTGTTGTAGTTGGTTCGCACATTATTGTAGAAGAAATTTCTTTACAAGGAATCAGAGATGCAAAAATTGCATATGCAGAAACTAATTTGAAAGAACGTTTGACAAAATATCATGGCGATAAAACGCAGAAAGTTTTTGAGATGTGGACAGAAACTTGGTTACGCCCAGATTTTATTGATTTTGATATTCGAAAAGAATTGCAAAACATCGAATGTCCAACTTTGGTTATTCAAGGAATTGATGATGAATATGGTTCGATTGAGCAAGTAAATGGAATTATCAACAATGTAAAAGGAAGAAAAGAAAGTTATCTTGTTCCTGATGCAAAACATACACCTTACAAAGAGAATAGGACGCCGACTTTGGCAAAAACAGTTGAGTTTATTGATTCGTTATAACGAATCAATAAACCTAAATATTACCATTTTACTCAATTTTTTCTCCTACGTTTAATCCATTTATAAACTTCAAACCACAATACAGATAACATTGCTACAAGCATCGCCATTCCTAATTCTTTTAGATTCAACGAAGAAACTTTAAAAAATAAAGAAATTGGCTTTATATACAGTATTGCAAAAAGTATAAGCAATGTAAGAATTGTAACGCCAACCATTAAATTATTTTTATTTTTAAAACTTGACCACAAGCTATAATAAAACGATCTATTCGTTAAACTTAACCAAACATTTGAGAAAATCAACGTTGTAAAAACCATTGCTCGGGTTTTCTCTTCATTTCCGCCTAACTGATAAGTGTATTGATAAACAAAAAGCAATCCTAATGTGATGATAATTCCTTGAATAATACTTGTTGAAAGTTCTTTCCAATTCAGAAAAGTTTCCGTCATAGGACGAGGTTTTTCGTTCATAGAATTTTTCTCTAAAGGCTCGTTTTCATACACAATAGAACAGGTTGGTCCCATTACCAATTCTAAGAAAATAACATGAACCGGTGTGAAAATTTGCGGAAAAGCCCAACCTAAAAACAACGGCAATGAAACAATTAATATAATTGGAATATGAATCGAGATAATGTATTGAACAGCTTTTTTAAGATTCGTATAAATGCGTCTTCCAGCAGCTATTCCGATAACTAATTTTCCTAAATCATCATTTGTTAAAATTAATTGCGCAGCTTGTTTGGCTATTTCAGTTCCTTTTTCGCCCATTGCAACACCAATGTGTGCGGCTTTCAATGCTGGTCCATCGTTTACTCCGTCGCCCAACATTGCAACTACTTCTCCATCCTCTTTCAAAGCTTTTACAACAGCCAATTTCGCTTCAGGAAACATACGAGCAAATAAGACTTTATCATGAGCCGTTTGTAACAGATCTTTCTCCGAAAGTTGAGCAATTTCACTTCCTGTAATACTATTCTCTGCATGTAAAATTCCAGCCTGTTCTGCAATACTTTTTGTTGTTTCGGCATTATCACCCGTAATCACTTTTACTTTTATTCCCGCATCATAAATCTGTTGAAACACAGTATTAATTCCTTTTTTTGGAGGATCATAAAAAACAACGAATCCTAAAAACTCGAATGGTAAATCTTGTTGATGTTTTGGAAAATTATCCACTTCAAAATTAGATTTCGCAACACCTAAAAGTCGAAAACCTTTTAATCCAAAATCATCAATTACTTTTTTTAATTGATTTTTTACTTCTTCAGATAAGTTTGAAACATTCAGAATTGCTTCTGGAGCACCTTTTGCTGCAATTATTCGTTGATTTTTATTATTTTTAAAACAATGCGTCATCATGGGAGGCTTCCCAGATAAAGGATATTCGAAAAACATTTGATATTGATTACGTTCATCAAGCTGCGTTTGTTCGTAAACTCGGTGCAACGTTTTTTCCATCGGATCAAACGGAACAGGTTCACTACTCCACATTGCATATTGTATAATCTCAGAAATTTCGACATTTTTGAATTGATTTTCATCAAAAACAGAAGACGTTTTTGCATCATAAATCGCTTTCAATTTCATCGAATTTTCGGTAATTGTTCCTGTTTTATCACTACAAATAACAGTTGTGCTTCCTAAAGTTTCGACAACGCTACTCTTTTTTACAATAATTCCTTCGCGTAATAATTTCCATGAACCCAATGCCATAAATGTGGTAAATGCAACTGGAATTTCTTCGGGTAAAATAGACATTGCCAAAGTCAAACCGTTTAATAAACTACTTACAATGTCTTTTGTTTGAAAATAATTGAATCCACAAACCATTACAAAAACAATGATTCCAATGATTGCCATTCCTTTCACAAATTTTTCTATCTGCAATTGCAAAGGCGATTTCTCTTCTTTTATAGATAAAATTGACGTTCCTATTTTCCCTAATTTTGTTTCTGCTCCAATGGCCGTCACTTCAAAAATAGCCAATCCAGAAACCGTCAAGGTTCCACTGTAAATTTCTGGATGATCTATATCTTTAAAAACTGACATACTTTCACCTGTTAAAGCAGATTCATTCACCGAAAAATCATTGCTATGAACAATATTTCCGTCTGCATTAATCATTTTTCCTTCTTCCGTCACGCACAAATCACCAATTGTAATTTCGTGTGTTGGAATCTCAACTAATCGTCCATTACGGATAACAGAACTCAAAGGTTCATTCAACTTTTCCAACTCTTGCAGAGCTTTTTGATTACGAGAATCTTGGTAAAATGAAATTCCTGTCACCGCAACAATCGCCACAAACATAAATGCAGCTTCGCCCAAATCACCAACCAACACATAAATAATTGATACCGCAATCAAAATTAGCGTCATTGGCTCTTTTAGAATATCAAACAATAAACTGTACCAAGCAGAATTTTGATTACTTTTTATCGCATTATCTCCGTATTCTTCTTGAGCTTTTTTTACTTCAGCATCAGATAATCCTTTTAAATTTTCAGGAATTTTTATAGACATTATTTCAATCGATTAGTGTTTACTAAAGTTACAGCTAAATCCAATTAAAAAATAGTTTAATCACTGATTATGTCCTATTTTGATTTGATTTCAATTAAAACAAAAAAAATCATTTCGAATGAAATGATTTTAGCTTTATTATTAAGGAATTAATTTTCGAATGCATCGCAGTTTATGCGAATATTTTTGAGAATCGGTATTGAAAATTCCATTTGTATCGATTGGGTCAATGCGAACTTTTCCGTGCGCATGCAAAATTTTTCCATTGCCACACATAATTCCGACATGAATAATTAGACCTTCTGCATTATCAAAAAAAGCTAAATCACCTGGTTCTGCTTCTTCTACAAAACTCAAAACTTCACCCATTTCCGCTTGTTGATAAGCATCTCTTGGAATTTTATAGCCACCTATTTTGTACACTTGTTGCGTTAAACCAGAACAATCAATACCGAACGAAGATTTTCCTCCCCACAAATAAGGTACATTTAGATAGGCTTTTGCAATTTCTACCAATTGATCTTTTGATTTTTTACCAGACGTATATACCCCAAAATATTCAAAACATTTTGGACCAATTTTGATTTTACTTTCATTCAAAGTACGAACCTCAGCTCCAATTGTCAACGTCATTGGCAAGCCATTTTCCATCGCATGATTATACGGATTAATTGCAAATTTCTCGATCGAATCTTTATTATATTCTTCTTCCGAAATTTCTACAATTTGTTTTGGATCTAGCCAACCTTCGTAACCATCAAAAGCTAACTGAACTTTAGTCCATTTTTCTAATTCTTCTAAAATAATCAACTTTTCTCCAAACAAAACCTGACTCACCATTTCTGATGAATCTCTTGCTTCGTAGCGCAATGGCGCAACACTTACTTGACAAATGGCGTACTTCATTATTTTTTTCGAATTAACGTAATTCCATCACGAATTGGTAAAATGATCGATTCGACACGTTCATCTTTCGTTACCATCTCATTAAATTCTTTCAAGATTTTTGTCGAAGGATCTTTTTTATCTTCCTCCTCCATCATCACTTTTCCGTACCACAACACATTGTCAACTAACATTGCTCCTCCGGGACGAAGAAGTTCCAAAACCTTCTCGAAATAATAAGGGTAACTCTCTTTATCGGCATCAATAAAAGCTAAATCTACAGAATCTTTTTCAATTGTGTTCAATTCTTCACGCGCATCATTGATTCTGAAATCAATTTTTGAGGCAAATTCTGATTCATCAAAATACTTTCTGCAAAGATATTCTAACTCATCATTTTTATCTATCGTTATGATTTTTCCATCAGTAGTTAAACCTTCTGCCAAACACAATGTTGCGTAACCTGTAAAAGTTCCTAACTCTAAAATAGTTTTAGGCGCTAAAATCTTCGACAAAATGCTTAACAAACGACCTTGATATTCGCCCGAAATCATGTGAGGTTGCGTTGTACATTGGTAAGTTTCAACACGTAAACGGCTCAAGATTTCAGGTTCTTGATCCACATGATGATCTAAATACGATTCTAAAACTGGTGAAATTTTTATCATACCTTTAAAAAGTCTACAAAATTACAAAAAATGCATTGAATCTCGGCTATATAAAGGAAATTTAGATAAGAAAATTTATCCAAAATAATCAAACCAAAAAAGCATTACTTTTTGGGTAATGCTTTTTGTTTTGAAAATTATTCTGATAAACTTAGGCTAAATCTTAACCTCAGCCTTACTTTAAATTTTTCCTTTCTGAATAACAGTTACAACATCTGGATCTAATAATGTTGAAGTATCGCCAAAATCAGTTTCGTTACCTGCAATTTTTCTCAAAATACGACGCATAATTTTTCCGCTTCGCGTTTTTGGTAAACCTGAAACAAACTGTATTTTATCTGGTTTTGCAATTGCTCCAATTAATTTAGAAACTCCATTTTTTATTTCTGCTTCAAGTTCTGGTGAACCTTGTACTCCATCTTGTAAAATCACGAAAGCATATAATGCATTTCCTTTGATATCATGAGGATAGCCAACAACTGCGCTTTCCGCTACAGCTTCGTGTTCATTTATCGCATTTTCTATTGGCGCAGTTCCTAAATTATGTCCAGAAACAATCACCACATCATCTACACGTCCTGTAATTCGATAATTTTCCATTACATCACGATACGCTCCATCTCCTGTAAAATAATAGCCCGGAAATGTTGAAAAATAAGTTTCTACATAGCGTTTATGATCATCATAAATAGTACGAGCCATAGATGGCCAAGGAAATTTAATTGCTAAACGTCCTTCTGCTTTTTCATTTACTGCTTCTACTTCTTTTCCTTGTTCATCCATTAAAACTGGCTGAATTCCAGGAAGCGGTAATGTTGCAAACGTTGGACGAAGCGGCGTAATTCCTGCTAATGGCGAAATCAAAATAGATCCTGTTTCTGTTTGCCACCATGTATCCACAATTGGACAATTTCCTTTTCCAATATAATCATTAAACCAGTGCCAAGCTTCTTCGTTAATTGGTTCACCAACTGATCCTAAAACTTTAAGACTTGATAAATCATATTTCTCGACATAATCTAACGATTCACGAGCTAACGAACGAATTGCTGTTGGAGCTGTATAGAAATGTGTCACTTTTAATTTTTCGACAATTTCCCAAAAACGTCCAAAATCTGGAAAACTTGGAATTCCTTCGAACATTACCGAAGTTGCTCCACAAGCCAAAGGTCCATAAATAATGTAACTATGTCCTGTAATCCAACCGATATCTGCTGTACACCAATAAATATCGTTGTGTTCCATTTGGAAAATATTATCGAACGAATAAGCCGTTTCCACCATATATCCACCACATGTATGCACCATTCCTTTTGGTTTTCCCGTAGAACCAGAAGTATACAAGATAAACAAAGGATCTTCAGCATCCATAATTTCCGCAGGACAATTATCGTCTACTTTATGCATTTCATCAATCCAAAATTTATCACGTCCACCAACCATAGAAGTAGGCTCGATAGCACGACGATAAACGATACACGACTGAATAGAAGCACAATCTTTTAAGGCTTCATCACAAATTGCTTTTAAGTTAATTGATTTCGTTCCACGAAAAACTTCGTTTGCTGTCACCAAAACCTTACATTGCGCATCGTTGATACGAGAAGCTATAGCAGCAGAAGAAAATCCTGCAAAAACAATAGAATGTACCGCGCCAATACGAGCACAAGCTAACATCGCGATGGCTAATTCTGGAATCATTGGCATATAAATACACACACGATCTCCTTTTTGTACGCCATTATTTTTTAAGACATTCGCAAATTGGCAAACTTTTGAATGCAATTGACGATATGTAATAATTCGAGATTCTTCTAAAGGATTATTTGGTTCCCAAATTAAAGCTGTTTTGTTTCCATTTTTTTCCAAATGACGATCCAAAACATTTTCGGTAATATTTAGTTGTCCACCTTGAAACCATTTAAAATCTGCTTGTTCAAAATTATATTCAAGTGTTTTGTCCCATTTCTTTTGCCAAACGAAGTTTCCAGCAATTTTATCCCAAAATTTTTCAGGCTCCTCGACACTTTTTTTATACGCTTTCTTATATTCAGAAAACGAATTGATTCTAAAATTGTTAATCATTTTAATTTTAATTGTGGTTTTGAATACTAAATATAAAAAAAGCGAATCAATTTATCAAATTAACTCGCCTATATTTTACAAATGAATAAAAACTATTCTATTTTTCTTTATACGGACTTGCATTGTAATATGCTAAAGCAGTTGGTAAGGCTTCCTTTATTTTAGCCATACGCGTCGCATCCGAAGGGTGAGTACTCAAGAATTCTGAAACTCCTGCATTTCCACTTTTCGCCGCCATACGTTCCCAAAAAGGAATTGCTTGAGAAGGATCATAACCCGCCATCGCCATTAAATACAATCCTGTAACATCAGCATCTAATTCCATTTTACGAGAATAGTTTAGTAAACCAACTTGTGCACCTACAGGATATAATTGTTCAAAAACTTTTGCATATTCTGCATTTCCAATGGATCCACCAACTATTTGTCCTAAACCTTGTGCGGCCATTTGCTGAGAAGCTTGCTCCGCACTATGACCAGCCAAAGCGTGACCAATTTCGTGACCTAAAACAACAGCCAATCCAGTTGCATCTTTGGTAACAGGTAAAATACCTGAATAAACCGCAACTTTACCTCCAGGCATACACCATGCATTTACTTCGTTTGCATTTAACAACGTAAATTGCCATTGATAACCTTGTAATTGAGAAGATATTCCCTTTTCTTGATAATATTTTTCAGCGGCATATTTTAAACGTTCCCCTACTGTTTGCACCATTTTAGCATCGGCAGTACCTGTAATTACTTTCCCTTGTTTAAGAATTTGAGAATATTGATTGTAAGCTGTCGGAAATAAATCTGCATTAGAAACTAATGACAACGATTTACGTCCGGTAACAGGGTTTGTAGCACAAGAAGCTAAGACTAAAGCTCCTGCTACGGTTAAAATTATTTTCTTCATATTTTTAAGTTTATTTACCAAGTTTCTTTTTGATTTCGTTCAATTTCATCAATGCTTCAACAGGTGTTAATGTATTGATATCTGTGTTCATAATTTCTTCTCGAATCGATTCTAAAATAGGATCATCTAACTGAAAGAAACTTAATTGCATATTATCTTGCGTTATTTTCTCCGTTTTATTCGAGATTCCTTCATCTGTTTTCGTTGCTTCCAAAATTTTCAACACATCATTTGCTCTGTCCACCACTCGTTTTGGCATCCCAGCCATTTTAGCAACATGTATACCAAAACTGTGCTCACTTCCTCCTGGAACTAATTTTCTCAAAAATAATATTGTATCTTTTGTTTCTTTGATACTAACATTAAAGTTTTTGATACGTTCCATCGATTTTGACATTTCATTCAATTCATGATAATGCGTTGCAAACAATGTTTTTGGTTTCAAGGCACTTTGATGTAAAAATTCTGCAATTGCCCATGCAATCGAAATTCCATCGTAAGTCGAAGTTCCTCGACCAATTTCATCCAATAAAATCAAACTTCGTTCCGAAATGTTATTTAAGATACTTGCTGTCTCATTCATTTCGACCATAAATGTCGATTCACCTGATGAAATATTATCTGAAGCACCAACTCGAGTAAAAACTTTATCAATGATTCCTAAATCTGCAGCTTGAGCTGGAACAAAACTTCCCATTTGCGCCATCAAAACAATCAAAGCAGTTTGACGTAAAAGCGCCGATTTACCAGACATATTTGGTCCAGTAATCATAATAATTTGCTGATGATCCGAATTTAACTCAACATTATTCGACACATATTGTTCACCAATTGGTAATTGTTGCTCAATCACAGCATGACGACCTTCTTTTATATTTAGTTCAAAACCATCATTAAGAGAAGGTTTTGTGTAATTATTTTTCTCTGCTATTTCTGCAAAAGTTGACAAAACATCCAAAAATGCAATTGCTTTTGCCGTTTGTTGAATCGGTAAAAGTTTAGTGATAATTTCTTGTAACAATTCAATAAATAATTGATTTTCTATAGCAAGAATTTTTTCTTCTGCACCAAGAATTTGTGTTTCGTACTCTTTTAATTCTTCGGTAATATAACGCTCTGCATTCACCAAAGTTTGCTTACGAATCCATTCTTCTGGCACTTTATCTTTGTGCGTATTTCGAACTTCAATATAATAACCAAACACATTATTGAATGCAATTTTCAAGGACGAAATTCCAGTTCGTTCTGTTTCGCGTTGACACATTTGATCCAAATAATCTTTTCCAGAAAACTGAATTTTTCGTAATCGATCCAATTCTTCTGAAACACCTTCTCTAATTACATTTCCTTTTACAATTTGATGCGGAGGCTCGTTAGAAAGTGTATCAAAAATCTTTTGTGTTAAATGATCAATTGGTTCGATTCGAGAAAATAAATCTGCAACTTCTTTGATATTCGATTGTTCAGCAACTTCTTTTATTTCTTCCGAAATTTTCAAACTTTGTGCTAATTGTTGCAATTGACGAGGTGTAATTTTACCTGTCGAAACTTTTCCAGCCAAACGTTCTAAATCGGTTAATTGACCTAATTTTTCTCGCAAATCGTAACGTAAATCTCCAAATTTGTAGAAGTATTCGACAATATTTTGACGACGTTGAATTGATTTCAAATCTTTCAACACCATTACCATCCAACGATTCAACAAACGTGCTCCCATCGGAGTTTTGGTATCGTCTAAAACATTTAATAACGTAACACCTTTTGGATGTGGAGAATAAACCAATTCGAGATTGCGAATCGTAAATGGATCCATCCACACAAAACTATCTTGATTAAGACGCTGAATAGATGTTAGATGCTGAATTTCGAAGTGATGTGTGTCATCCAAATAAGCTAAAATTGCACCCGCAGAAATGATTCCATCTTTTAAATCCTCAATTCCAAAACCTTTTAGATTCTTAGTTTTAAAAAGATTGGTTAATTTATCAACTGCAAAATCATATTGAAAAGCCCAATCATCCAACAAAAATTTACTTTTGACATCAGAAAAATTATATTTAACACGTTTTTGGTAAATCACTTCACTTGGTCGAAACGATTGAATAATTTTCGCTACTTGATCTTCTTGTCCTTCCGAAACCAAAAATTCTCCTGTCGAAACATCTAACAACGCAATTCCAAAAGCTTTATCACCTTGATGAACAGCCATCAAAAAGTTATTCGATTTTGACGATAAAACCTCATCTTGCAACGCAACACCAGGCGTTACCAATTCTGTAACACCACGTTTTACGATACCTTTTACCATCTTTGGATCTTCGAGCTGATCACAAATTGCAACGCGTAAACCGGCTTTCACCAATTTCGGTAAATAAGTATTCAAACTATGATGAGGAAACCCTGCCAAAGCACTATTATCAGAACCATTGGCGCGTTTTGTTAAAACTATATCTAAAATGCGAGAAGCTCGCACAGCATCTTCTCCAAATGTTTCGTAAAAATCTCCCACACGGAACAACAACATTGCATCAGGATATTTCGCCTTGATGGTGTTATATTGTTTCATTAGAGGAGTTTCCTTATTCTTTACTACTTTTGTCAAATTATTATAAATTTTGAACAGCTAAGTTAGTTAAAAACGAAGTGATGAGAAAACTAAAATTAGACGAATTAGGTCGCGTTTCTGCGGAAGAATATAAAGCTATTGAAAAACACCCGATTGTTGTGGTGTTGGATAATGTGAGAAGTATGCACAATGTTGGTGCAGTTTTTAGAACTTCGGATGCATTTTTAATTGATAAAATTTATTTGTGTGGAATTACAGCAACTCCACCTCATAAAGAAATTCATAAAACGGCCATTGGTGCAGAAAATTCTGTTGATTGGGAATATGTGAAAGATTCGAATGAATTGGTTGCTAAATTAAAAGAAGATGGTTATCAAATTGTAACGATTGAACAAACGGAAGGTTCTGTTTTGTTAAATGAATTTGAAGTTGACCAATCTCAGAAATATGCAATTGTGATGGGAAATGAGGTTGATGGTGTGCAACAATCAATCATTGATCAATGTGATACGTGTATCGAAATTCCACAATCAGGAACAAAACATTCGCTTAATGTTTCGGTTTGTACAGGAATTATTTTATGGAAATGGTATGAAAGTTTTATGAAATAGCGTTAAGCAAAAATATAAACTCCAACTTGAATAGAAGTTGGAGTTTTTTGTTATTAAAAATTCACCGAAACATTAATCCATTCTGGATCAAAATCTGCGTTATATTTTTTATAGAAATTAATTGCAGGTTCATTCCAATCCAGAACTTGCCAAACCATTCCGTGGTAATTATTCGCTTTTCCATAAACAATTAATTCATCCAATAATAATTTACCAATTCCAGAACCGCGCATTTTTTCGGTTACAATCAAATCCTCCAAATATAATCTGCGTCCTTTCCAAGTCGAATAACGATCGTAATGCAACGCAATTCCTTCCACATTTCCGTCCACTTCTGCAACCAAAGAACCCCAAACTGGTTTATCTCCAAACCCGCATTCTTCCATTTCTTCTAAGGTTACCGTTACTTCGTCTGGTGCTTTTTCGTATAAAGCTAATTCGTGAATTAACTCTAAAATTCGAGGACAATCTTCTTTTCTTGCTTCTCGTATTGTTACATTTTTCATTATTGTGTGATGTTATTTAGTTATTCGTTATTCGAGACTAGAAATTAGTTATCTAGTTTACGAAACGTAGAATTCATTATTTTTTGTCATTCTGAATATAGCTTCAGCGAAATGAAGAATCTATAGATTCCTCCATTCGTCGGAATAACAAATTCGCTAATTTTTGATGAGATACTGAAACGAGTTCAGCATGACAATTTCTCTAAATTCGAGCTTCGTATTTCTAACTTCGTACTTAAATCGTCATTCCAATTTCGATTCCTTTGATACGACGATATAATTCTGTTGCGTAATTATCAGTCATTCCCGAAACATAATCCAAAATTCCCATTACCTTTTGATACTTTGTTCCTTTCTCATATAAAAACTGAGCAGGAACTAAACGCAAGGCTTTTTTCTCAAACGTTTTGCGTTCTTTTTCATCTTTTAAAATTGGAGGAATAAATTGCGAAAGCAATTCTGACATTACATTATAACCTGCATTTTCAATTTCGAGAACAGAACGATGATTATAAATATTTTCAATCGAGAAACGTTGAATTTCGTCTAAAACTCGTTTCGTTACTTGTTCCGTTTCATTTTTAATCACATCTAATAACGCCGTTTTAAATTCTCCTTTTACAATTTGATCAAAATTATTTTGGTAAACTTCAACCGATTTTTGCGTCAATAAATTAATTGATTTTGCACGTAAATAGGCTATTCGATCATTTTTATCTGAAATTGATTTTAATGTATTTTTTGTTTTATCAATTTGAGATGGATCTAAAGATTCAACTAAATTCAAAAATAATTTTCGGCATTTATCATGATCAATAATTCCTAAACGTTGCGAATCTTCGACATCGATAATCGAATAACAAATATCGTCAGCCGCCTCTACCAACCACACAAACGGATGTCGCTTGTAAATAATTGGTGAATCTTGTTCCAAAATCATATTCGTTTTTTCAGCAATTGTTCGGAAAGCTTCCTTTTGCGCCTGAAAAAATCCAAATTTCTTACGATGCAATTGATTTTTATCTTTTGCAACCGATTCACATGGATATTTTGCAATCGCAGCCAATGTTGAATACGTCAAACGTAAACCACCTTCCGATTTTCCGTTTTGTTGTTGTGTTAAAATTCGAATTGCATTTGCGTTTCCTTCAAAATTGATTAAATCAGCCCATTCTGCTTCAGTAAAGTATTGTTTCAAATCAGCTTCATGACGATCAAAATAAGATGCAATCGCATCTTCACCGGAATGTCCAAAAGCTGGATTTCCGATATCGTGGCATAAACATGCCGCTGAAATCACATCGTGAATACTGTACTTATAAAACTCCTGCGACTCCTTTGTTAATTTATAATTTTCGGAAATAAACTTTCCAACCAAATTTCCCATCGAACGCCCAACAGACGAAACTTCTAACGAATGCGTCAATCGATTGTGGACAAAAACACTTCCTGGCAAAGGAAAAACTTGCGTTTTGTTTTGCAAACGACGAAAGGCAGACGAAAAAATAATACGATCATAATCGCGCTGATATTCTGATCTCGCATCCGACGTATCGTTTGTATTGCTGCGTTGATTGGTGTAAATATGATTGAGAAGTTCCATAAACTGATTTAGAAAACGAATTTAACGAATAATGTTCAGTCATAAAAAAATCCGAATGGTTTCGTTCGGATTTTTGGGTTTATTTAATATAATAATTAAGATTAGAAATCTTCATAAAAGCCTAACCAATTATGAGGTTCTATATAAGTTATAGAATATAAAAGTTTGTCTTCAAAAGATAATTTCAAATATTTTTGTGTAAAATTTATTAAATAATCTTCTCCTTTTCCCATTCTCCAAAACATATCATCTTGATCTAATTCAGGATACATTTTCCAAGGAGGAAGTATAGTTGAATCCAATAAATTATCTAATTTAAATTGTTTCAAATATTCTCTAACTTCCATTAATACAAACCCTAACAAATTTTCTCCTCGCCAAAGATATAGATTATCAATATCTTTACTATCTTGAGTAAGACCTATTCCCCAAACTGTATCAACAGGACTTGCTTCTACAATTATTTTATCATTCGTATTTAATAAAAAATCTTTTAATGATTCATTCTGAATAAATTTATGAACATTTCCTGCAACTACTATTTTATATTTCATTGCATTCCAAATCTCCTCATTAAAATTATCTACTTGACGTCCTATTTCTTTAGCAATCTTTGGAGAATCAGAACTAATAATTTTTTCAAAATTTTCAAAGTCATTAAATAATAATGCTTTTTGAGCCATCATCCAATGTTCTGACGTCTTAAAAATAATTTCATTAACAATGAACTCAGATTGAAACCATTGACTGAAACAAAATTTACCGATTTCTTCTTTATACTTATTAGAATGTCCCCAAAAATATATAAACTTCAGGTTTACCCCTTGTTCATAATTTTCAATTAACCATTTAATACTATAATTCTGTTTCATGTAAAAAAATATTACCAACTACCAGAAGCACCTCCACCTCCAAAGCTTCCACCTCCGAAGCCTCCAAAGCCGCCTCCGCCACTAGATGATCCACCCCAAGAACTTCCTCCTGAGCCGAAACCTCCGCCACCGAAAACAGAACTTCCTGTGTTCATAATGATAATATCATCTAACAAACTTCTTCGTCTGCCACCATTTCCGCCATTATTACCACCTTTACCTTTCGATATAATAATAAAAATAAAGATGAAAAAACCGATTGCAAATATAAGAGCAACCCAATCCATTTCTGGTTCTTGCGATTTTGATTTGTCTTGCTTGTATTTTCCTGCAAAAGCTTGAAAAATAGAATTGACTCCAGCATTTATTCCACCAGCATAATCACCTTGTTTGAAATACGGAATAATAACATTGTCAATAATCGATTTGTTGACACTTGGCGGTAAATAAATTTGAGCTCCATAACCTGTTCTAATCGTAATCTTACGATCTTGTTCACTTAAAACAATTACAACTCCATTATCTTTTCCTTGTGTACCAACTTTCCATTTTTCACCAATATCATTTGCAAACATTTCTAACGGATAACCATCTAGAGACTTCACTGTTAATACCAAAATTTGAGTAGATGTTGAATCATCATAGGCTACTAATTTTCGTTCTAATTCATCCAATTGCATTGCATCAAAAACATGTGCATAATCTTGCACAAGCTTTTTAGGCGGATGTTCCATCTTCACCAATTCATCCGGTGTCTGCCCAAAAACGGTTAAAATTGAAAGAAAAAAAGTTAGAAAAAAGTATTTAACTGTAGCTAATTTCATCTGGTAATTCGTTTGTATCATCCTCTTGATAAGGAAAATATTTTTTAAGTGCTTTGCCTGTTTTTTTTATTCCTTCACAAAGCCCTTTTACATAATGTTCTTTTTTGAAATGCTTGATGACCTCTTCTTTTATATCATCCCAAAAATCATCTGGTGTCACTTGATCAATTCCTTTATCACCAATAATTGTAAAGTTATGATCGGTTGGTGAAACATGAAACAACACACCATTTCTATCTTTGGTTTTGTGCATTTCCAATTGCTCGAAAACTTCTAAAGCTTTGTCAAAATGATTGGGAGAAGATTCGAATTCAATATGAACTCGAATTTCCCCACTTGTATTTTTCTCCGCTTTTTGGATGGCTTCGATTATTTTTTTTTCATCATTAGAGGAAAGAAATTTATGTTTCTTATTTCCCATAATGATTAGAATTCTACTTTAGGAGCATTCTCAGATCCTGCAGCAGCTTTGAAATAACCTTTTTTCGTAGCACCTGTAAAACCAGCGATTAAGCTGTTAGGGAAAGTTACAATCATGTTGTTAAATTTCTCTGCAGCATCGTTGTATTTTTTTCTTTCAAATAAAACTTCTTGTTCGATAGAAGATAATTCTGCTTGTAAAGAAGTAAAGTTTTGATTGAATTTAATATCTGGATATTTTTCAACAGAAACCAATAAGCGGCTTAATGTAGATCCTAATTGATCTTGAGCTTGTTGAAATTTCGCAATATTTGCATCTGTTAATTGACTTGGATCATCAATTTTAATTTGATTAGAAGTCGCTTTTGCACGTGCATCAATCACAGCTGTTAACGTTTCTTTTTCCATATTCGCAGCACCTTTTACCGTGTTCACTAAATTTGGAACTAAATCTGAACGTTTTTGATATGTATTTTCTACATTCGACCATTGTTTTTGCACACCTTGGTCTGTTGTTTTGATCGTATTCGAAACTCCAATTCCCCAGAAAACGATTCCTGCAAGAAGTAAAAGAATCACTCCGCCAATAAGACATCCTTTGTTTTTCATAGTATTTTTAATTTATTATTACGTAAAAATAGTGTTTTTTAAACAATATTTTATCAAAAATAAAGCCGAGCTTATTTCTAAACTCGGCTTTAATATTTTTTGGATTTTAAGCGTTTAATTTAATAATGTTTTCGCCCAACTTTCTTCAATCGGTAATAACCAATTTTGCTTAAAATCATTCAAAGAAGAAATTCCATTATTGAAAACTTTTACATTTTTGATTTCTCCTTCTTTTACTTTTTGTTTGAATGTTGGTAATTTTTCGATAAAAACTTCCTGTTCATTTTCATACGAAACTAACATTCTGTTCAATAAATCGAACGAATAATCTGCATCAATTTCGCGTACGATTTTCGTTAATTTATCGATAGAACAACCACTTGCTGTCGCTTGATTTTCGTCTACACCAACTACAATAAATTGATCATAAGGTAAATCAAAATCAGCTAAAAGTTCAGCGCCATGCGCATTCCAATCCGCTATAAAAGTATTTAGTTTAGCTGTAATAGCTTGCTTTTCTTCTGTTGAGAATTTACGATTGGCTTGAAAAATCCAAATTCTTGAATCGTCTGCTAAATTCATTTTCTCTTTGTTTAAAATTTGTGTTTCAAAGATACGGAAATTTTAGATGTTAGATGTTAGATG
>NZ_DICC01000034.1:769-27747 GCF_002415215.1 Empedobacter sp. UBA5036 | reverse complement strand
GATGTTAGATGTTAGATGTTAGAAAGCTAAAATTTTTACATAAAAAAGCCATCTCAAAGAGATGGCTTTTTTATATTATTTTTATAAATTCGATTATAAATCTTTCGCTTCCATAATCAATTCAGCTAAGTCTTTTACCATAACCGTTGATTCTTTTTCGAAGTGTTTTACACCGTCTGTCATCATTGTATTACAAAATGGACAACCTGTTGCGATAATGTGCGGCTCTTTCTCTAAAGCCTCTTCTGTACGTTCTACATTGATGTCTTTGTTTCCTTTTTCTGGTTCTTTGAACATCTGCGCTCCACCAGCACCACAACATAATCCACGTGTTTTGCAACGTTTCATTTCGACTAATTCGGCATCTAATTTTTCGATTAATTCACGAGGCGCTTCATACACATCGTTACCGCGACCTAAATAACAAGGATCGTGGAAAGTGATTCGTCTTCCTTTGAATGTTTCAGAACCTTCTAATTTCAATTTACCTTCGTTGATTAACTGTTGTAAATATTGAGAATGATGCAAAACTTCATACTCTCCACCTAAACTTGGATATTCATTTTTTAAGGTATTGAAACAATGTGGACAAGTCGTAACGATTTTTTTCACTTCGTAAGCATTCAGAACTTCAATGTTCATCATAGCTTGCATTTGAAAAACAAATTCGTTTCCGGCACGCTTTGCAGGATCACCTGTACACGATTCTTCTGTTCCTAAAACAGCGAATTCTACTCCAATATTATTTAAAATCTTAACGAATGCACGTGTTATTTTTTTGGCTCTATCATCAAAACTTCCAGCACATCCAACCCAAAACAAAACTTCTGGTTGTTTGCCTTCGGCCATATATTGAGCCATTGTTTTAACTGTAATATTTGACATATTTTTTTGTAGTCTTTGTGTTATTTGAATGGATTTGGTTTAATGTTTTCCATCATCAAAAACTTGAATCGAAACATTTTTTTCTACCAAATCTGTAAATTTACCATTGTATCGTGTTGCTTTTACTAAATGGTTGTCTACCCAATGATAATTTCCTCCACGAGGTTTTCCCATTAAAAGTCCATGATATTTGAAACCATGTTTTTTCAACCAAATTTCTGTGTACTCACGATGTTCTTCTGTACGTGATGTAAAAAATGTGATAATATGTCCTTCGTCGTACCATTTGTTTAACGTTTCTAAAGCATCAGGATATAACTCCGCAGTTAGCATACGTTCTGGTTCTTCGTTTGGAATATCATCGCAAATTGTTCCATCAATGTCAATTAAATAATTTTTGACATTTTCTGGTAAAATAGGACTTACTCTTTCTCCGTTTTCAATTTTTTCCTCTAAGAAATTTTCCATGTGTGTTGTGTTTGTGTGTTATGTATAAAAATTAATAGTTCTTTGAGAATGAGTAATTGTATTTTACAATTTTAATCGTTTGCCCAATTCAATCTATCCGCATTGTTAAATTGCCAAGGAGCTCCATTATTTTCGACATTTGTCATCATCATGTTCAACTCGTTTGGCGCAGCAGATTGTTCCATTACCAAATAACGACGCAAATCAATAATAATTGATAACGGATCGATATTTACTGGACAAGCCTGTGTACAAGCATTACAAGATGTACATGCCCATAATTCTTCTGGCGAAATGTAATCGTTGACAAGCATTTTACCATCATCCACAAAACTTCCGTTTGCATCGATGTTTTTACTTACTTCTTCTAAACGATCACGAGTATCCATCATAATTTTTCGAGGAGATAATTTTTTCCCTGTCAAATTTGCTGGACATTCAGATGTACAACGCCCACACTCCGTACATGTGTAGGCATTCAATAATTGTACTCTGTTTAAATCAAAAATATCTTTTGCTCCAAATGTTTCTGGCTCTCCCTGTGGTTCGGCAGGTGCTGCGTAAGGATCTGCATTTGGATCCATCATCATTTTTACCTCATCTGTTACAGATTGTAAATTATTGAATTCTCCTTTTGGTTCTAACTTAGAAAACCATGTATTTGGAAAAGCCAAAATGATGTGTAAATGTTTTGAATAATACAAATAATTTAAGAAAAAGAAAATTCCGATGATATGAAACCACCAAGCTGCTCTTTCTATAATTGTAATAAATGTGATGTCGTTGAATTGACTAATAATTGGTGCTGTTAACCAAGAAGAAATTGGAAAAGATCCTGTTTCGATATAATGAGGTGCACCCATTTTTTGTAACACTTGATCTGCACCATTCATTGTAAATAAAGCCAACATAAATGCAACCTCCATAATTAGGATATAATTAGCATCGTCTTTTGCCCAGCCTTTCATTTCTGGTTTCCAAAAACGTCCAACTTTTACAAAGTTTCTTCTACAGAAGAAAATGATACACGAAACCATCACCAAAAAGGCTAAAATCTCGAAAAACCCTATCATTCCGTTATAGAAACCTCCTAAGAAACTTAGAATACGGTGTGTTCCGAATACACCATCGATGATAATTTCTAATACTTCGATATTGATTAAAACAAATCCTACATAAACAAAAACATGTAGAATACCAGCAAGAGGACGAACAGTCATTTTACCTTGTCCTAAAGCCACACGAGCCATCGTTTTCCACCTTTCCGCAGGATGATCGAAACGATCTATTTCTTTCCCTAATTTGATGTTACGTATAAGTTTCTTTACGTTTTGCGCAAAGAACCAAATACTTCCTATCATAATTAGAAGAAAGATTACATTTGGAATGTACTTCATCATTTTTTATTAGTCTTTTTGTGAGTTTTGAGTATTTAAATTTTAGTTTTGATTTTATGGCTGAACTGGTTGCTTTTTACCAAAAACAGAGATGTTCACATAACGACTTGGGTTTTTCTTTAAGTCTGTTACCAATTCATTCATATTTTTGATTGTTGCTTCAAGTTCGTTAGCTAGCGTTTCATCTTTTGCTAATTTTCCTAAAGAACCTTTTCCATTGTTCATATCTTCTAACAATGTATTTAAGTTTTTAGACGCATTTTCAAAATTCTTAATCACTTGATCTAATTCTAACGCGTTTAATTTATCCGCAGTTTTTCCAAATTTGTCAACCGTAGCTTTTGCAGAAGCCATTGTAGCACTTGCATTGTTAAGCGTTGTGTTCAATGTCTTTTCGTTTGTTTTGATCAAATTATTTGCACTATTTGATGTTGCAGTCAACGATTGCGCTGTTTTGTCGAACGAATCAATTGTATGATTCAAGTTTCTCAACATTGCTTTAATATCTTGTTGAGTTGACGGATCCAAAACATTGTTTACACTTCCTAATGTTTGATTAAAACTTAATAAAACACTATCTAACTTTGCTTGTGTTGGCGTTAATTGTTTCGTCAAACCATCTAACATTCCGCCTGCAATACGACCTTGTAAATAATCACCATCTTTTGCTACATCTGGTCCATAGTCTAATAAAAGTCTAACTTCTGGTCCAGACATAATTCCTGGTTCGTAAATTTCTGCAATTGTTTTTTTCGAAAATTGAATATCTTTTTCGACAGAAATCACGACTTCAAAATAGATAGGTTTTGCAGTATCTATAATTTTAATTTCTTTCACCTGACCAACTCTCAAACCGTTTACAGAAACAGGTTTAGAAGGAGCTAATCCGCTTACATTTTCGTATTTTACAGTAAACAAACGTCCTGATGAAAAAATATTTTGACCTTTTAAGAAATTGAATAGCATGAAAAAACCTACTAAGGTTAAGATGGTAACAACTCCTATTTTTAATTCTTTAGATAACTTCACTTGTTATGATTTTATGCAAAAATAAAATTTAATTTGTAAAGAAACATTTTATATTACGTTTACATTGGTTCTTCACCATTAAATGTAACGATAAAGGCGTTTCTAAAACCTTTGTCTTGTACTTGTTTCAATGTTTTTTGAGCAGATTCCATTGTTTTATCAGAGCCATAATAATATTTCTGAAGTCCACCTTCTTTTACTCGCAACACATTTGTCAATCCATTAAATTTTTCGTCTTTGTCTTTATATTTTTTATTTGATGTCATAAACTGAACACGATAATTTTTACCACCTTCTAATTTTTTATTCGTTTCAAATTCTACAATTTTTGCACCAGAAAATCCTTTACGTTTTACCGTTTGCAACAAATCATCTGCACGAGATTGTAAATCTGTTTCTCCGTAATAATACACGTAATTATCACCTTCCTGAATTACATCTAAATCTGTTAAACCTCTTAATTGCGGCGAAGTTGAAGAAAATTTCATTTTAGACTCCATTACCCTTACCTTCAATTTTTTACCTTCTACAGGTTTTTCAACTTTTTTAACTGGTTTAGGTTTTTCGTCCTCGTCCTCTACTCCACTTCTACGATCATATTCTTTTTTGAATTGTTTAAAAGCTTCATAAATTGTAGTCGTCGTTTTATCTTTTCCTTCGTCTGATGCTAAAAATGTTCCTTCATCATAATTCGAAATAAATCCTAACTCTACCAAAACAGAAGGAGAAGCATTTCCTCTCAACACGTGAAAATTTGCTTGTTTAACACCTCTACTTTTTCTGAAATCACGATTCACGAAACCTTTTTCTACCAAATCTGCAAAACGAATAGATTGTTCTTTATAAGCTGCATTCATAATCTCAAAAGCGATAACCGCTTCCGGATCATTTGGATTAAATTTTTCGTAACGTTCTTGATCTTTCTCTAAAAACACAACCGAGTTTTCACGTTTAGAAACTTCATCTGTTTCGTTAGATCGTTTCAATCCCATTACAAATGTTTCTGTTCCCGTTGCGCTTTTGTTATCAGCCGAATTACAGTGAATCGAGACAAATAAATTCGCATGATTATCATTTGAAATTCGTGTACGTTCCCATAATTCTAAAAAAATATCTGTATCACGTGTTAAAACAACTTTAACATCTTTGTGATTTTTCTTAATTAATTCCGCCAATCTTTTCGAAACATCTAACGTGATATTCTTTTCATAATCAGCGACTCCCCTTGCTCCAGCATCATGTCCACCATGACCAGCATCAATAACAATTACAAAATTTTGCTTTTTTTGTGCAAATGAAAATGTAGAAAATACCATCATCATCGCAAAAAATAAATACTTTTGTATGTTAATCATTTTTAAACTCATACTATAGGTTTGTTTTTTTGATTAATTTTGACGCAATTTATAAAAAATAAGTTTTTCAATTTGTTTACAAAGGCAATTAAATCGATTTTATTTTTTAGTCCAGTTATGGTTTGCACCGTTTCTTTTGGACAAGTTAAGCAAAATAATAACGATAAAGATCACTCTAAGATAGTTTCTGATTCAGTAAAATTAGATACTATTATCCCTGTAAAAGAGAAATTAGAGTTTGTGGTAGAGCACAATTCCGAGGACGAAATACATAATCGTAAAAAACGTATGACTTACCTTTTGCGTAAGGCACATGTAGTTTACGGCGATATGACTATTGATGCAGATTATATCGAACTAAATTGGGATACAGGTGATGTATATGCCGAAGGTAAGCGCGATTCTATTGGGAATATTATTGAAAAAACTAAGTTTACACAAGGTCAACAAGAAATTTTGCAAGATGCTTTCAAAGTAAATTTCAAAACGAAAGTTGGAATTGCATATAACATTCGCATGACGCAAGAAGATGGAATCATCATTGCTGATAAAGCGAAGCGTGTCAATGATTCGGTAATGTTGTTAAAACGTGCCGATTTTACAACGGATACTTATTTTAAAGAAGGAAAAGATACTCGACCAGATTATTTTCTTCGCGCCAAAGAAGGAAAAATGATTGATAAAAATGGTAAGAAAACATTAATTACCGGACCTATCAATATGTGGATTTATGACGTACCAACGCCCTTAGCATTGCCATTTGGTTACATCCCAGCGATGGGTGCAAAACGTGCCGCAGGTATTTTGATGCCTCGCCCAGGTGAGCGTACAAATCTTGGTTTCTTTATCGAAGATTTAGGGTTTTATGTTCCATTTGGAGATAATTTCGATTTAAAACTTTCGGGAGATGTTTATACAAAAGGTAGTTGGGCTGCTAGAGCCGAGTCTACCTATAAAAAACGTTATAAATACAATGGACGACTTGCAGCGAATGTAGAAAATCGCTTAACTGGTATCAAAGGTCTTACCGAAGGTTCTAATGCGTTTTCTAAACAAAATATGTTTGGTGTAATGTGGTCGCATAGCCAAGACCCAAAAGCAAATCCATATTGGCTGTTCAATGCCAACGTTAACTTTTCGAGTTCGAAATATTACCGTGAATCTGTACGAAATCAATACATCAATACTGGACAAGTTTTTACAAACAACGTTAACTCGTCTATCAACTTAACAAAAAACTTTGAGAATGCACCTCTAACAGCTCAATTGAGTATGTCTCACTCTCAAAACTATAATACTGGAGATATTAACATTGCATTTCCTCGTTTCAACTTGACGATGTCTCGTATTTTCCCATTTGCAAAGAAAAATATGCCAAAAGAAGGTTTAATTCAGAATCTTGGTTTAACGTATAGTATGCAAGCTGGAAATGAAGTTAACACCAACGACAAAGACATCTTTACGGACAAAATGTGGAAAGATCAAATGCGAATGGGTGCGAATCACAAAATTGGTTTGCAGACAGGTATTACACTTGCTAATTATTTCCCATTAACACTTTCTTCTGACTATAATGAAGTTTGGGGTGATAATCGTTTGATTAAAAACTACAATTCTGTTAACGGAAAAATAGAGGACACAACATTGAAAGGATTCAATTCATATCGAACATTTAATTTCAATGCTTCTGTTTCAACTAATATTTATGGATTATATCTTAATCCAAATAAAGATGCTAAGATTTTAGGAATTCAGCACGTGATTACACCATCTATTGGTTATAGTTATACGCCGGATTTCCAAAGTCAATCTTGGGGATATTACAAAGCTTATCAAAACCAAAATCAAGAAGAAGTTTGGTACAATCAATATCAAAACATGTTGTATGGTGTATCAATTCCTGGTTTGACAAATTCATTAAACTTTGGAATTTCGAACAATTTAGAGATGAAAGTAAAAGATGCAAATGATTCGAAAGGTTTCAAGAAAGTAAAGATTTTTGAATATTTACGTTTGAGTTCATCTTATAATTTCTCTGCGGATGAATTTAAACTTTCTCCAATTAGTATTAATGGAATGACATCTTTGTTTAACAGAAAAGTAAATGTACAATTCTCATCAACTGTTAATCCATATAAAATTCAACGTTATATAAATGCTGAAGGAAATGAAGTTGCTCAATACATTGATGAACTTGGCTTAGGAAATCTTCGTATTTCGAATATGACATTAGGAACTGGTTATACTTTTGATAATAGTACATTTGGTGGAAAACGTTTCGATGCCAAGAACTATAAAAAGCGTGGAACAGTTCGTGACGAAAATTTCTATTATGACAGCGATAATTATGCGCAATTTGCTATTCCTTGGAGTTTAACAGCTAATTTAAGTTATAATTATAGCAAAGGAACAGAACGAAAAGGAAGTAGCACAGGTTCTATTGCAATGAATGGTAAAATTTCGCCAACACCATATTGGGCAATTTCTGCAAATGCAACTTACGATTTCATCAAAAGTGAAATAACTTATGTACGTTTTGGTTTTGAAAGAGATTTACGAAGCTTTACCTTATCATTCAACTGGACACCAATGGGAACATATAAAAGTTATGATTTCTTTATCGGAATCAAAGCATCAATCTTACAAGATTTAAAATACAACGATAGATCAAGACTTAATTACTAAAAAAATATTAATATGAAAAAACAAATCGTTCATACAGAAAAAGCACCACAAGCAATTGGACCTTATTCACAAGGTGTAAAATACAACGGATTTATTTACACATCAGGACAAATTCCTTTCAATGTAGAAAAAAATGAATTGGTTACAACAGGTATTCAAGATGAAGTTCATCAAGTAATGAAAAATGTAATTGCAATTTTAGAAGCGGGCGGAACAACAATTGACCAAGTTGTAAAAACAACAATTTTCGTTAAGGATTTGAATGATTTCAATGCAGTTAACGAAGTTTATGCTTCTTATTTTAATGACGAAAATTACCCTGCACGCGAATGTGTAGAAGTTGCTCGTTTACCACGCGACGTAAATGTTGAAATTTCTGTAATCGCCATTGCAGACTAATAAAATATTATGCTAAAAGACAAAACTGTATTAAGAAACACAATTGCTGTAGTGGTAGGATTAGCTGTAATCTTTGCCATTATACAATTTGGTCTTATATACAACGCGGATAGATTAGGATGGGACGACAAAATTTTCCCTGAATGGAGACACATCATCAAATACTTTTCGCACCAAGAAGGAAAAAAATTCGAAGTTCAATTTTTTGGATCAATGCTCGCAATTAGTGGAATTGCAGCTTTAGTTGGAGGTGTTATAACAGCACTTATCGTAAGAAGAGCTAAACAAGCTTACACGATGTTTGTAGGTTTTATTGTGTTAATCGTTGCATTAGGCGACGTTCTTATCACGCCTTATCACCCAACTTGGTACGAAATTGCGATCTGTCCAGTTTTATTCTTTTCATCATGGATTGGAGGTTTAATTGTAGATTTAATTTACAAAAGATTTTTAAAAAAATACAAACCATCCAGCCAATCATATTAAACTAACATTATGTCTGAAAAAGATAGAAAAATTAGAGTTGCCATCTCGATTGGTGATTATAACGGAATCGGAATTGAGGTTATCTTAAAAACCTTACAAGAAAAAGAAATAACAGAGTTTTTTACGCCTGTTATTTTCGGTTCAACCAAATTATTATCGTATCAAAAAGATCGTTTAAAATTTGACCGAATCAATTTTCAAGGTATTCAAGATGCAAATCAAATTGTAGACGGAAAAATCAATGTGGTTAATCTTTGGAAAGATCAAATTGATGTACATTATGGTAAAGTAACCAAAGAAGCTGGTGAACACGCTTATCAATCATTAAAAGCGGCTGCAAAATCTGTTTCAGATGGTTTTACAGATGTTTTGGTAACGGCTCCAATTAATAAAGATAATATTCAGTCCGAAGAATTTCATTTCCCAGGTCATACCGAATATTTAGGAGAAGTTTGGGGAGGAAAACCTTTGATGTTCTTAGTTTCAGAGAAATTGAGAGTTGGTTTAGTGACGCAACATATTCCGATTAGCGAAGTTGCCAAACAAATTAATCCAAAATCTGTTTATGCAAAAATTCAACAAATTCATAAAAGTTTGATTGAAGATTACGCTATCAGCAAGCCAAAAATTGCTGTTCTCGGGCTTAATCCTCATGCAGGTGACAATGGTTTGTTAGGATCAGAAGAAAAAGAAATTATTTCGCCAGTTATCGAGCGTTGCATTAACGAAAATCAATTAGTTTTCGGACCTTATTCAGCAGATAGTTTTTTCAATCCAAGTAATTTAGACGCTTTTGATGCTGTTTTGGCCATGTATCACGATCAAGGATTGGTTGCTTTCAAAACAATTAGTTTTGATGAAGGAGTTAATTATACAGCTGGATTAAAATTTGTACGAACTTCGCCAGATCATGGTGTAGCTTACGACATCGCAGGAAAAGGAATTGCAAACGAAGAATCATTTAAGGAAGCTATTTTTTCGGCAATCGAATTATATAAAAATCGAAACGAATACCAAGAGCTAACAAAAAATGTATTGCAACATATTCCTCTAAAATTAGAAAAAGGCGATAATAAAGAATAAAAATTTAAAATAAGTTGCAAAGAGCTATTAATTTTAAATAAATTAGATTATCTTTGCACACCTTTTTGTGGTATGGACAAGTTAAAAAATTATAATATTGTATTTACAAGCTTGCCTTTTGGTAAGAGTGATTTTACATTCGAATTATCACAATCGTTCTTTGATTTATTTGAAATTGAGCAAGATTTTGACAATCCTAATTTAATTGCAACAATTATTTTAGATAAAAAATCAACAATGCTTGAGTTAGAAATCAGCTTAAAAGGAGACATTACAGTCCCTTGTGATTTGACTGGAGAATTGTTTCAACAAGAAATTTCAAATAATGCAGAATTAATTGTTAAATTTGGAAACGAGTTTGACGATACTGATTTTGAAATGTGGGTAATTCCAAGAGAGGAATACCAAATCAACGTTGCGCAAGTTCTTTATGAATTGGCAATGTTATCAGTACCAACAAAACGAATTCATCCCGATGTCTTGAATGGCAAAAGCGATTCTGAAATGATTGAATTGTTAGACCAATACAGCATTTACGAATTAGACGAAGATGAAGAATACGAGCATTACGATGAAGACAACAACAATGATGACGATGACGATAATAACGACATTGATCCTCGTTGGGCAAAATTGAAAGATTTGAAACCTTAATTGGTTTTTATTATTAAAATAAATTATAGAAATAAAGAAAAAAAAGTAGTTAGATATGGCACATCCTAAGAGAAGACAGTCGTCAACAAGAAGAGATAAACGTAGAACACACTACAAAATCGAAGCTCCACAATTAGCAATCGATAAAACAACAGGTGAAGCACATTTATATCACAGAGCTCACTGGTCTGACGGAAAATTATACTACAAAGGTAAAGTAGTATTAGAGAAAGTACAAGAAGTTACTGAATAATATAATCTTCGAAAGATTTTGAAGCTGTTTCTAAAAAGAAACAGCTTTTTTTATTTTTTTTTCAATACCTTTGAAATCGTTTTATAAAAAACAAACATAAAAGGTCAAATAAAAAACCGCATTATATGGACATTAAAGACATTCAAAATTTAATTAGATTCGTATCAAAAGCAGAAGTTGCTGAAGTAAGCATCAAACAAGATGACATCGAAATCAAAATCAAAACTTTAGCAAGCGTACCTGCACAAGTTGCATCTCAACAAATTTATGTACCACAAGCTCCTGTAGCTCCAATTGCCGCTCCTCAAGCGTCTGCAGCTGCACCAGCAAATAACTCTACAACATCAACAGAAGAAGAAAATAGTAATTTAATTACAGTTAAATCTCCTATGATTGGTACTTTCTACCGTGCTGCAGGACCAGGTAAAGAACCTTTTATCAATGTAGGTGATGCTATTGCTCCAGGTAAAGTTTTATGTATTGTTGAAGCAATGAAGCTATTCAACGAAATCGAATCAGAAGTTTCTGGAAAAATTGTAAAAATCTTAGTGGACGACGCTAGTCCAGTTGAGTACGATCAACCATTATTCTTAGTTGATCCAGCTTAATCAATTACATCTAAAAAATTATGTTTAAAAAGATATTAATCGCTAATAGAGGTGAAATTGCAATGCGTATTATACGTACTGCAAAAGAAATGGGAATCAAAACGGTTGCCGTTTACTCTAAAGCAGACGAGACTTCATTACACGTACGTTTCGCTGACGAAGCTGTGTGTATTGGTCCTGCTCCAAGTAAAGATTCGTACCTAAAAATGGCTAACATCATCGCGGCTGCAGAAATTACTGACGCGGATGCTATTCACCCAGGTTACGGGTTTTTATCTGAAAACTCAACTTTTTCTAAAATCTGTGCTTCTAACGGAATCAAATTCATCGGTGCTTCTGCAGAAAATATCGAGCGTATGGGAGATAAAGCCAATGCGAAAGCTACTATGAAAGAAGCTGGTGTTCCTGTAGTACCAGGTTCTGATGGTTTATTAGAAAGCTATGAGCAAGCCTTAGAAGTTGCGCGCGAAATTAAATACCCAGTTATGATGAAAGCTACTGCCGGTGGTGGTGGTAAAGGTATGCGTGCAATTTGGAAAGAAGAAGATTTATTACACGCATGGGAATCTGCTCGTACAGAAGCTGCTGCAGCTTTTGGTAACGACGGAATGTATATGGAAAAATTAATCGAAGAACCACGTCATATCGAGATTCAAGTTGCAAGTGACCAAAACGGTAAAGCTTGTCACTTATCAGAACGTGACTGTTCTATTCAACGTCGTAATCAAAAATTAGCAGAAGAAACCCCTTCTCCAATCATGACAGACGAATTACGTCAACGTATGGGAGATGCAGCAGTTAAAGCTTGTGAATATATAGGTTATGAAGGTGTTGGCACAATTGAATTCTTAGTTGACAAACACGGAGATTTCTACTTTATGGAAATGAATACTCGTATCCAAGTAGAGCATCCAATTACTGAGCAAGTAACAGGTTTCGATTTAATTCGTGAACAAATTATGTTAGCGGATGGTGAGCCAATCTCTGGTCAAAACTATTATCCAAACGGACATTCTATCGAGTGTCGTATCAATGCAGAAGATCCTTATAACGACTTCCGCCCTTCTCCAGGGAAAATTACAAATATTAATATTCCTGGTGGTAACGGTGTTCGTGTTGATACACACGTTTATGCTGGATATACAATTCCACCAAATTACGATTCTATGATTGCAAAAATCATTGTTACTGCACAAACGCGTGAAGAAGCAATAGCAAAAATGAAACGTGCGTTAGGGGAATTTTATATCGAAGGTATCAAAACAACGATTCCTTTCCACTTACAGTTGATGGATAATCCAGATTTTATCGCGGGTAATTACACAACTAAATTTATGGAGGATTTTGTTTTTGACGAATCTTACGCAAATTACGGAGAATTATAAGAAATTAAATTTTCGAAATATTGAAAATCCAGAACGTATATTCTGGATTTTTTTATGTCATTGTGTCAGCAAAAATCAAATGGCTTAATTGTTGAAAATATCACCTAAGAAAAGTAGTAAATAATCAATTCAATCATCACATCTAAAATCAAAATCTAAACTATTTGATAAGATTCAATCCGAATTGTTAATTTATAGTGAATGAATTGATTGTAATATTACTTTTTACTATTAAAAATCATTAATAATTTATACATTTGCACTCCAAATTTAAGGTAGATGAATATTACTAAAAATACAACAGACAAATTAAACGCAGTATTAACTGTAACTGTTGATAAGGCAGATTATCAAGAAAAAGTAGTTGACGTATTGAACCAATACAGAAAAACAGCTAACATCAAAGGTTTCCGTAAAGGACAAGTTCCAATGAGTTTTGTAAAAAAACAATACGAACAAGCTGTTATTTTTGATACAGTTAACGAAATTTTACAAAAAAGTGTATCTGAGTACATCAACACAGAAAAATTATCAATATTAGGAAATCCAGTTCCAGTAATGAAAGATGTTGATTGGGATGCTGATCAATTATCATTTGATTTCGAATTAGGATTAGCTCCAGAATTTGATGTTGATTTATCTAAAGTAGAAGTTGAAAGCTACAAAGTAAAAGTTGCTGACGACGAAATCCAAAAATATGTAGATAATTTCGCTGCTCGTTTTGGATCATTAAAATCTTTAACTGAAGCTGAAGCTGAAGCTGTATTGAAAGTAGAAGCTGCTGTAGAAGGGCAAGAAGCTAAACCAACATTTATCCGTTTAGAAGAATTGAAAGATGCTTCTGCATTTATCGGTAAAAAAGCTGGTGATGTTGTAGAAGTAAATTCTAACGATATTTTTGACACTGCTGAAGAAGCTGCACAACAATTGAACACAGAAGTTTCTGAAGAAGGAACTAACGTTACGTATACAATCAAAGAAATTAACAAAGCTGAAAAAGCTGAAGTTAACCAAGAATTATTTGATAAAGTTTATGGAGAAGGAGCTGTAGATTCAGAAGAAGCTTTCCGTAACAAAATCAAAGAAGAGTCAGAAAACATGTACAACAAAGAATCTGACAAACAAATTATCAATGATGTTGTAGCTAAATTATTAGATACAGTTCAATTTGATTTACCAACAGAATTTTTAACAAAATGGTTAATCACTTCTAACGAAAATGTAACTTCTGAAGAGCAAGCGAAAGAAGAATTGGTAAAAATGGACAAAGGTTTACGTTACCAATTAATCGAAGCTAAAATTGCTGAAGTTAACAATGTAGAAGTAAATGCTGAGGAAGTAAAAGAAGCTGCTTTTGCTGCAATCAAAGATCAATTAAAAATGTACGGTCAAACTTCTATTCCAGAAGAAACATTACAACAAATTGCAATGTCTGCTTTACAGAATCAAGAAGAATACAACCGTTTATCATACCAAGTGTTTACAGACAAAATGTTAGACATCTTCAAAAACAATGTAAAATTGAACGAGAAAGAAGTAACATTTGACGAGTTTGTTGACATTATTACAGAAAAAAATAAAGAATTAGCAGAAGCTTAATCACTTCTAAAAAATTCTTTATACCTTTCATTTAAAATCTAAATTTAATAATGAAAAACGTAGGAGAAGAATTTAAAAAATATGCGCTGTTAGACAAAGGAATTAGCTCTTTACATATGGAGAGTTACATCCAAAATACAACGCCTTACATCGTTGAAGAAAGAAAATTGAACGTTGCACAAATGGACGTTTTCTCTCGTTTGATGATGGACAGAATCATCTTTTTAGGAACAGGTATCGATGATCAAATTGCCAATATTATTCAAGCGCAATTATTGTTCTTAGAAAGTGTGGATGCGACAAAAGACATTCAGATTTATGTTAACTCACCAGGTGGTGGTGTTTATGCAGGATTAGGAATTTACGACACAATGCAGTTAGTAAAACCAGACGTTGCAACAATTTGTACAGGAATGGCAGCTTCTATGGGAGCAGTTTTATTATGTGCAGGTGCAGCAGGAAAACGTTCGGCTCTTAAACATTCTCGCGTGATGATTCACCAACCTTTAGGAGGTGCTCAAGGACAAGCTACTGATATGGAAATTACATTAAAGGAAATCTTGAAATTGAAGAAAGAATTATACGATATTCTTGCAACTCATTCTGGTCAAACTTTCGAGCAAATCGAAAAAGATGGTGAACGTGATTACTGGATGACTTCACAAGAAGCAAAAGAATATGGAATGATTGACGAAGTTTTATTGCCTCGTAAATAATTTTAAATTCAATAAAAATACAAAAAAAGGATACTCAAAATTTTGAGTATCCTTTTTTTCGTTTACAAATACTTAAAATTTTGTAAAACAATAAGAATGAAATAAAAAAAAACAATAATCTAAATAAGGACAAAAATATCCACTTTTTTGATTTAATTTACATTTATAGAAATTAACAAATAATTTATTTTCTATCTAGAAGAAAATAAATACCTTTGCATCTTAATTAGTATAAAAAATTGGAAGAAAATAAGTGCTCTTTTTGCGGAAAAAGCAGAAACGAAGTAAATATTTTAGTGTCTGGAATCGACGGTAATATTTGTGATAATTGCATAGAACAAGCTCATGGTATAGTTTTAGAAGAATCGAAATTTAACGAAAATAACGATTTGATAAAACCATTAACGCTAAAATCTCCGAAAGAAATTAAAGAGTTTTTAGATGATTATGTGATTGGTCAAGACCAGGCAAAAAAAATATTGTCGGTTGCCGTATACAATCATTACAAAAGAATATTATTAGACAAAGAAAATGATGTAGAGATTGACAAATCGAACGTTATTTTAGTTGGAGAAACAGGAAGTGGAAAAACATTATTAGCAAAAACAATTGCTAAGTTATTAAATGTTCCATTTGCAATCGTTGATGCAACTGTACTTACAGAAGCTGGATATGTAGGAGAAGATGTAGAAAGTATTTTGACGCGTCTTTTACAATCTGCTGATTACAATGTAGAGCTTGCCGAAAAAGGAATCGTATTTATTGATGAAGTAGATAAAATTGCACGTAAAAGTGACAATCCATCTATTACACGTGACGTTTCTGGAGAAGGTGTACAACAAGCTTTGCTTAAAATTTTGGAAGGAACTATTGTTAACGTGCCACCAAAAGGAGGACGTAAGCATCCTGATCAAAAATTTATAGAAGTTAATACAAAAGATATTTTATTTGTGGCTGGTGGAGCTTTTTCTGGAATAGAAAAACACATTGCAGATCGTTTGAAGAAACACGTAATTGGTTTCAAGAATGAGGATCACAAAGAAATCGAAAATCTTTTGGATGAAGTAAATGCACAAGATTTGAAAAACTTTGGTATCATTCCAGAATTAATTGGACGTTTACCAATTATTACGTATCTTAAAGCATTAGATAAAGAAGCGATGAGAGCTATTTTGACAGAACCAAAAAACTCTCTAATGAAACAATATACAAAACTTTTTGCCCTAGACGGAAAAGAGCTTGTAGTGACGGACGAAACCCTAAATAGAATTGTAGACCGTGCCAATGAACTGGGTTTAGGAGCTCGAGGATTACGAGCAGTTACGGAAGAAATCTTTACTGATTTAATGTATAACATTAAAGATTTACCAGAAAAAGTTATAATATAATCTGTTGAATAGTAACTTATTAATAAATATTTTTATATTTGTAATAAAATTATTATTTAATTTAATAGAAACCTACCAAAAATAACATAATTTATGAAAAAGAATCTACTTGCTTTAGTCACACTTGCTTAGGTCTATAGTGATTCTACACAATATAAATATATAAAAAATAGCTGACGATAAAATTAATAATCGCTTAGAATTCTATTGGAATCAATCACCAAAAACACTAGATATAAATGATTTAAATAAGCTACTATTTATATTGAAATAATGGAGGTCATTTTGTTAAATTTGAGCAAAGTAATACAACCGCTAATATTTCAATTTTTAATTTAATTGGACGTCAAATATTTTATAAAACAATATTTCTACAAATACAGATTATAATTTAAATATTAATAATATTCCAACCTTATATTTGGTTAAGATTGTATATTAAGGTGGTGAAACTTTAACGAAGAAAACCATTAACAAATAAAACTAGCTATGAAAAAATTATTGAAAATTAACTTGTTTTTTTTATTTGTTTTCATTATTAATGTATCTGTTAACGCCCAACCTACAAATCCTTTATTCAGATTGGAAAAATTGTAATATGAACGGAGATAATACAGGAAATAGGGATGGTATTAGAAAAGTATCTATTCATGATTATGCACCTTTTTTAATTGTTACAGCTGTAACAATTGCAGGAATAGATTCATATGAACAAAGACTAATAATTAAAAAATAAATTCATACTTTTAAACCTCAATCAATAGATTGAGGTTTTTTTATATCAAACAAACTATGAAAAATAAATTTATACTGCCGCTTGTTGTTTTAGGAAGTTCTGTCTTTGGGCAGTTTAATGTTTCTGGGCAAATAGAAAATTATGCAAATAAACCTGTTTTGGTTAAAATTTTCGACAATGCCGAAATGAAATTAATCAACAATGCGATTACTGATAACAACGGAAATTTTTCTGTAAAAGTTCCAAAAGAATACAATGGTTTTGTACGTATTGATTTGCCAACAGGTGAAAATCTTTCGTTATTAACTGATAACAAAAATCTAAAATTCAAAACGGTTAGTGGGCAAGAAATATCTACTAAACTTGAAATTTTTGAGGGAAATACACAAAAGGAATACAATAAAGTTTTAGCACTTCAACCATTAAATGAAATTCAGAACCAGGTTTTTCCTTATTTAATGCAAATGTATAAACCAACTGATGAATTTTATACAGCAATGGTAAAAGAAGATAAGCGTATAAAAGAGTTGAAACGTAACGAAAATTTTTCGCCATTAATTACCTATATTAATGAGTTGAATGATTTGAAACAAAAAGCTCAAACAAATAAAGATGCTGAAACGCTAAATGAAATTGTGAATCATTTTGTAAAAGATGATATACGATTGGAGCAATCTGGAATGTTTAATGATTTAGTTTTTGCTTATATTAATGGAAAATTAGCTGCTGCAAACAATCAAGATGTAGAAGGGAATTTAATTGCTGCTACAGACGAAATTTTGGCTAAAACAGATATCAAAACGACAAGAGGTCAAAATGTATTGACAACTATCTTAAACTTTGTTCCTGAAAAAGAATATGCAAATTTTCATAAAAAATATGTAGATAAAGTAAAAAGTTTGACTTCTAATGTAACAGATCAATTGAAAAAGAAAGTGGAAAAAAGCGCTTCTATGCAAGTGGGAAGTAAAGTTCCTAATATCACTTTTCCTCAACCTGTTAATGGGAAAAAATCATTATATGATATCAAAGAAGATCAAAAATTAATTGTTTTCTGGGCTTCTTGGTGTCCTGCTTGTCAACAAGAAATCCCGCACATTAAAGAGTTTTACAAGAACTTCAAATCAAAAGGTGGAGAAATTGTTGCTATTTCTTTAGACTATGATCAAACAGCGTTTAACAATGCTACGAAAGAATTACCTTGGTACAATTATACTGATCTTTTGAGATGGGATTCGCCAATCGCGGCAGAATATGGAATAGAATCTACTCCTACTCTAATTTTGGTTGATAAAGACAATAAATTAATTAAGAAAGTTCATCATATTTCTGAGTTAGAAGTATCGAAATAATAACGAAAAAGCTACATTGAAAATCAATGTAGCTTTTTTATTCTATTGAATTATTATTCTAAATAAATCCTTGACTGTTCTTGTAATGAATGATTAGGAAAATTCCGATCAGAATAGTGAATCCCCATAAAGAACTTCCTCCGTAGCTGAAAAATGGTAACGGAATACCAACCGTTGGGAAAAGCCCAATCACCATTGCGATATTGATAAAAAAGTGGAAAAATAAAATAGAGGCGACTGCATATCCATAAAATCGTGCAAATCTATTTTTTTGGATTTCGGCTAAGAAAAATAATCGCCCTACGAAAACTGCATAAACAATCACCAAGGCTGTACTACCAATGAATCCCCACTCTTCTCCTACTGTTGTAAAAATGTAATCGGTTTGTTGTTCTGGTACAAACCTTCCTTTTTTAATAGTTCCTTGATTGTAACCTTTTCCATATAATTCGCCCGAACCAATCGCTGTTTTTGCATACAATAAATTATATCCCGAAGTATCACGATACTTTGCTTCTCCTTCGTACAAAACCATCACACGCTCTTTTTGGTGTTTGGGTAATTTCTCAAAAATGATCGGAGAAATAAAACTAACCGTGCTTGCAAATAATAACAACACAATAGACGCAATAATACTAAAATTCAGAACATTTGCAGCTAATCCAGATTGTGTTTTGAATGGTGAATCATTAATTTCTTTTTGTTCGGTTAATTTTAAAATTAAAACTGGAATAATTGATATAAAGAATCCTATCAATCCAAAGAAAGTTGTATTAAAAAATATTGGTTCTGAGAAAAATAAGGAACGCATTGGAAATAAATGTCCGAAAGATTCGCGTGTTTCTTCAGATAAATCTTCAACCAAATAACAAATTCCAATCAATAATAAAAAGAAAATTGATAAGCCGATTAAAACACCATGCATCGCATCAACTACATTCTGATTATAATTGAAAGCTAAAATTAATAAAGCTATTGTAAGAATTATAAATCCAAAAACTAATAAAACGTAAAAAGGAATTTGTACAATCGAAATCAAGAAAATGATTAATAATATGATTGGTGCTAAAATTATCCATGGATTAAGTCCTTCTCTGTACAAGGCAATACTTAATGAACAGAAAATAATTACTGAACCTAAATCGGGTTGTAAAAGAATTAAAACTACTGGTATTGCGATAATCAACAATATTTTTCCTATAAAACCTAAGTCTTTTAGATTTGCGTTTGAATGATTGATAAAATTAGCAATCAACAAAGCTGTACCAATCTTCGCAAATTCGGCTGGTTGCAAACTCAGAGGTCCAAAACGATACCACGCTTTTGCTCCATTAATTTCCTTTCCAACAATCAAAACTCCGACGAGCAAAACGAGGGAAATGATATAAAAAACAGGACTATAAATTTCGAAAAAATTACGGTTGTTTCCGCTCGCAATTATCAAAATCAATATCATCACCATTCCAAGTCCAAACCAAATTAGCTGTTTTACACCTAAATCTGGATTGACACTATACACATTCATAATCCCGAAAGTTACTATCAGAAACCCTAGGATCAGTACAATCCAATCAATTCCTTTTAGTAATCTGCTTTGGCTCATGTTTTAGTTTTGTTGAATCTTTTTTAAATTTTAAACTATCTATTTTATTTCCGATAGAATCCTTTTTTACAGGTTCTACGTATAATCCTTTTCTTTTTAGATAATCTATCCATTGACGACGATATTCGCCTTGTAGATTACCATTTTTCATACGTTGCACTAACGCAGGTCGTTTTATTGTATCCGTTACGTATAATTCTGCGATCAAACTCGCCATTGGTCCAGCATAAGTTGTACCCCAAGAACCATTTTCTACAATTGCAGCAATCGCAATTTTTGGTTTATCTGCTGGAGCAAACAATACAAATAATGAGTGATCTTGTCCATGAGAGTTCTGAGAAGTTCCAGTTTTACCAAATTGTACAAAAGAACTTGTATCAAAACTACGAGCTGTACCCATTGTAAATACATTACGCATTCCGCGTTGAATGATGTCAAAATGTTTTGGATCAACCAATGTATTTTTTTTCACCATATAAGTAGAATCCGTCAATGGTTTTCCATCAATACTATGTACAATATGCGGTGTATAGAAAAATCCTTTGTTGGCAATAATTGCTGTATAATTTGCCATTTGCAGCGGAGTTGTATTAATATCTCCTTGTCCCATACCATTGAAAATAATACGGTAAGGATTCCAAACACCTTCTCCAAAGCGATTGTCGTAAAACTCAGCTGTCGGAATAAGACCTTTGCTACCAACCGGTAAATCTGTTCCCATAAATTTTCCTAATCCGAAACTATTCAAAATGGAAGCCCATTCGTTAATTCCGACACTATAATCATTTGGATCTTTACGAACAATATCACGATAAGCTTCAGAAAAATAATTATTACATGATTTTCCAATTGCATGTTCTAAACCTTGCGGCGTATAATACATTCCACAGTGACAACCAATATGCATACGTCCATAACGGAAACCATGTTTACAAACATATGTTGTTTTTTCTGTCATCGTTCCCATTTGTAAACCAGCCAAAGCCGTTACCATTTTGAATGTAGAACCAGGAGGATAAGTTCCTTGTAAAGCTCTATCATAAGTTGGACGAGAAATTGAATCATTAATTAATGCACTTCTCAACTTTGTATTCAAATAATCATTTGGATTAATTGTTGGCGCAGATGCTAAAGCCAAAATTTCACCATTATTAGGATCAAGAGCGACAATTGCCCCACGTTTATTTTGAAGCATTTGTTCTGCCAATTCTTGCAAACGATAATCAATTGTCAAATGAACTGTTTTCCCACTTTTTACAGGTCGATCATAATCTCCGTTTTTATATGGACCAACAACATTCATTGTTCGATCTACAATCCAGTTTTTTACACCTTTTATTCCTCGCAAATCTTTTTCATACGATTTCTCAACACCGGCAATACCAACCAAATCTCCAGGTTGATAATAGGTTGAATCTGTTTTGATATATGCTTGATTGGCTTCATTTATATAGCCCAGTATATTTCCGGCAGAATTTACCATGTATTTACGTTCAGGACGTTTGATAATGCTAAATGCAGGATACAAGTACAATTGTTCTTGCATACGAGCAAAATTCTCTCGCGAAATATTTTTTAAGAATGGATAAGGCGATAATTTTTTATAATCTTTTGCGGTAACAATTTTATCTAAAATAGAATCAAATTGTTGTGTAGAAATTCCAATCATTTTAGAGAATTTAGGTTTATCAAAACCATTCATATATTCTCCATAACTGTCAATTAATTTCCCTGGAATAACGTCTAATTCGTACGAATATGTGTTACTCACCAACAATTTTCCGTTTCGATCAAGAATATCACCACGATTAGGATAAATAATTTCTTGTTTGATCGAAGTATTAAATGCATTTAACGTATAACGATCTGTAAATAATTGCAAATACGCCAAACGTCCTATAAATAGAAACACTATAAATAGGATAAGTGCATAAACAACCATCAACTTTTTCATACTCCAACTTTATTTTTAAATAAAATTTTATAAATAAAGACAAACACAAAAGTTATTCCCGAATTGATTAATGCTTTTAGCATCAAAGATCCAATTCCTGATGGTTTAAAATTCTCAAGAAGTAATAAAATAATATGATGTGCAAGAATTAGAATAATCAAATAAAATAACCATTGCGCAAAACTGAACGAATTGAAAGAGAAAAATTCCATTTCGTAATCTTGTTTTCCTGCCAAAAGTTTGATGATTGGATTTCTAAGAAATGCGATAAGTGTTAATGCGAAAGCATGAATTCCACCTGTATATTCGAAAATATCTATCATTAATCCTAACATAAATGATAAGATTAGTAAGGCATATTTATTTTGATAAGGCGGATAAAATAATACAAATACAATATAGATATATGGTTGATAACTTCCTAAAAAGTTGATGTGATTAAACACAAAAACTTGTAACAAAGCTAAAACGATAATCTTGATAATATTGATTAAAAAATCTTTATTGAACATTCTTTGGACTTGTTATTGTATCTGATTTTTCTACTTGTTGAATTTCAACTTTATTAAGGTTTGTGACCACATAAGCTTGAGCTAAATTGGCGAAATCTTGTTTCAATCTTACTTGAACTTTCATTTCTCCCGTTTCATCAATTCCTTTGCTTACAACTTTACCTATAATAATTCCTTCTGGGAAAACTGGCGATTTACCATCTGTTTCGATGATATCACCTTTTTTCACTTCGATGTATTTCGGAATTTCATATAACTGGACAAAACGAGGATCTTTTCCATCCCATTTTACTGTCCCGAAATATTGATTTCCTTTGATACGTGCATTGATATTGATATCCTTGTTCAACAACGAAATTGCACGAGAATAATTTTTCCCTGCAAAAGTTACAATACCAATTACACCATTATTTGTAATGATTCCGTCACCTTTTTCTATTCCGTCATTTGTTCCTTTATCAATCGTCAAAAGGTTTTGCGTTTTGATAATCGAGTTGTTTACAATCTCAGCAGGTACAAAAGAATATGTTTGATGATAACCTAGGGTATCCGATTTGTAAAACTTTTTAGTTTTCGCATCTTTAATACCCAAATGCACCAATTGCTCACGCAAAAAGGCATTTTCGTCCATCAAATCTTTATTGGTACTCGGTAAATGAATAAAGTTTGTCACCTTCGCAATTTTATCATCCACATAACCTGTAAACGATGTGCTTGCAGAGGCAAGAATAGTTTCGTGATAAATATTTTTCTTAAAGACAAGAAACAACGCAATTAACTCTAAAAAGACAAAAATTAATAGCATTCCATTTCTTCTAATCGCATTCAGAATATATTGCATTGCTCTTTACTCTTCTATTTCATTAAGAAAGTGAATTTATCAATATTTTTAAGTGCAATACCAGTTCCACGAACAACAGCACGTAAAGGATCATCAGCCAAGAAAACTGGTAAACCTGTTTTTTTAGAAATACGTTGATCTAAACCTCTCAACATAGCTCCACCACCAGCCATATAGATACCAGTGTTGTAAATATCAGCAGCTAATTCTGGAGGAGTTTGAGATAACGTTTCCATTACACCATCTTCAATGCGTAAAATTGATTTGTCTAATGCACGTGCAATTTCGCGGTAATTTACAGTAATTTCTTTTGGTTTTCCTGTAATCAAATCACGTCCTTGTACTGGCATATCCTCTGGTGCATGCTCTAGTTCTTCTACAGCAGCTCCAACTTCAATTTTAACACGTTCAGCAGTTCTTTCTCCGATATATAAATTATGATGGGTTCTTAAGTAATATGCAATATCATTTGTAAAAACATCACCTGCAATTTTCACAGATTTGTCACAAACAATACCACCTAATGCAACAACGGCAATTTCTGTAGTACCACCACCTATATCAATAATCATGTTACCTTTAGGTTGAGTGATATCAATTCCAACACCTATCGCAGCAGCCATTGGTTCGTAAATAAGACGAACATCTTTTGCGTTAACGCGTGCACAAGAATCTTTTACAGCACGTTTCTCAACTTCTGTAATTCCAGAAGGAATACAAATCACCATTCGTAATGAAGGTGAAAATAACTTCCCTTGAATTCCAGGAATTTTCTTGATGAACTCTGTCAACATGAATTCTGAAGCTTCAAAATCTGCAATTACTCCGTCTTTTAAAGGACGAATTGTTTTTATATCATCATGCGTTTTACCTTGCATGTGTTTTGCTTGTTCTCCAACAGCAATAACTTTATTTGTTCTTCTATGTATAGCGACGATAGATGGACTATCTACTACAACTTTATTATTATGAATAATTAAAGTGTTAGCAGTCCCCAGGTCAATCGCAATTTCTTGCGTGAAAAAATCAAATAATCCCATCGTTGATTATGTCTCAGTATTATTAAAAATGAATGTACAAAAGTATAATAAATTTAGATGATTATAAAAGAGAATTTAATTTTTTAATCATCTAAATATTTTTACTAAAATAGTAAGATTTTAACAATAAAAAAGGGTTAAAAATATTTTAACCCTTTTTTATGATTTTTATTGAATTTGAATATCGTAAGGTAGCCTAACTTGAATACCTTTTTGTTCATTCATCATCTTTATTTCTTTATAAATTCGGATTCCGTCCGACCCTAATTCTTTTGCAATTGCTGCTTCGGTATTTTTTCCTTGAAGATTATCCATAAATTCTTCGAAAGAATCTTTTCGTTTTGGGTAATTCTCTGTCGAATATTTTTCGATTTTAGCCAATTTAGCTGCTTCTTTTATTGCTGTATCTAAACTTCCGAAATCATCTACCAAACCAATTTGTTTTGCACGAGTTCCAGACCAAACACGTCCTTCACCTATTTTATCAACTTGCTCGTATGTTAATTTTCTATTTGTAGCAACGTGATTTACGAATTTTCCATAAATCAATACAATTGATTTTTGCATCGTATTTTTTGCTGTTGGTGATAATGGTGTCGTCAAAGACTTTAACTGATCTGCATTTGCATTCGTTTTTACTTCATCAAAATCTAATCCGAAATTATTGAATAATTTTTGCGCATTTGGTATCATTCCAAAAACACCAATAGACCCAGTTATTGTATTTGGTTGCGCATAAATTTTGTCAGAAGCTTGCGCGATATAATATCCACCAGACGCCGCAACATCTCCAAAAGACACAACAATTGGCATTTTCGTTTTCAATTGCATCAATTCATATAAAATTTCTTCTGAAGCATTTGCGCTACCTCCAGGAGAATTTACACGTAAAACTAAAGCTTTGATTTTATCATTTTGACTGATTTTGCGAATCGCATCTACATAAGTTTTTGATTGAATACCATCAAAACCATCTCCTTCAGTAATTGTTCCTGAAGCATACAAAACTGCAATTTTATCTTTTTCAGATTTATTTGATAAGGTCTCAAAATAATCTTCCATTTTTATAGTATGTTTATCAAGAACTTCAAAATCAGTTTTTGATTTTTCTTCTTTCAAACCAAGTTTTGAGAATAACATTTTTTGATATTCATTTTCTTGAGCCAATACATCATAAATCTTGTTTTCTTTTCCTGTTTCTGGAATGAAAGCATACAAACTATCTGTTACTGTTGTAAATTGTTCAGGAGAAATTTTACGTGATTTTGTAATCGAAGTTGAAACATTACCCCAAACATCATTCAATAATTCCGATAATTGCAAACGATTCTCATCAGACATATTTGTTCTCATATAAGGCTCTACAGCACTCTTAAATTGTCCGTGACGAATCACCTGAAAATCTACACCATATTTATCTCCTACATTTTTGAAGAACATAATATTAGAACTCAAACCTTGTAATAAAGTTCCACCCAAAGGATTTTGATAAATTTTATCAGATACACTACTTATATAATATGACAACTGACTTCCTGAATTAGAATATGAATACACAAATTTTCCAGATTTTTTAAAATCTTCTAACGCATTACGAATATCAGTCGCTTGCGTAGCTCCACCAGAAAATTTATCCAATTTCAGACTAATTCCTTTTATTTTATCATCATTCTTCGCTTCTTCAATTGAATGAATAATATCTTGTAAAAAAACATTTGGACTTTCTGACATATCAAAAATAGAAACGGAACGATCCATATCACTTTCCATAATTGGATCTTCCAACGAAATTTCTAAAACAGAACCATCTTTCACACTTTTTGTTGGAGCAGATAATGCTGAAACAAATATCAACACGAAAAGTAGTATGACAAATACACTAATCGTTAATAGATTTCCTATGATTGTTGAGAATACTCTCCCGAAAAAGTTTTTCATTTTTAATTTATTATTACTTTTGCTCTATATGTCGCAAAATATAGTCATTTTGTTACTTGGTACAAACTTAGGTGACAAAAAAAATAATTTAGAAACAGCTAAAAACCTTATAAACAAAGAGGTAGGCGAAATAAAAAAAGAATCTAATATTCTTGAAAATAAGGCTGAAGGATTTACTACACCTAATTTATTCTTAAATCAAAAAATAGAAATTAATACAAGTTATTCTCCATTTAAGATTTTGAAAAAAATTAAAGATATTGAACAAAAAATGGGAAGAATCTATTTTAAACCCAAAGAAAATGAGAGTTACGTTGATCGTTTAATAGATATTGATATATTATTCTATAATAAAGTTTTAGTTAATTGCAATTATTTGAAAATTCCTCATCCTCAAAATTATTCTAGAGATTTTATTAAAAGTTTATATTTTTAGCCTGTTCTGCATTTTGATTATTAAATAATAAAGTTGTTCATTTGATTGAAAATTTGTAAATTGTTTTTACAATAAAAAATTCACAATGAATAACTTACTTGCAAATTATAAAAGAATATTGGAAATTCTATGAAAAATATCCTAAGATAAACTTTTAATTTATCAACGTAGAAGAC